>NZ_DATGNR010000080.1:0-8357 GCF_035306605.1 Xanthomarina sp.
TTTATTTGGTTTGGTAAGTATTTACCAATTGTCTTTTACATTTAAGGCAAACAGTATAGACGAAGATGCAAGAGTATATGCAAGTGGCGATGCAGTTAAGGAACGTCAGTATTTAGATTCTATAGCCAACGAAAAAGTGTACAGCTTAGGAATTGCAGATTATACTTACAACGAGGTTAAGGAAAACGCCATGAATTTAGGTTTAGACCTAAAAGGGGGGGTAAACGTTATACTACAAGTTTCTGTTAAGGACATTTTAAAAGGATTAGCAAATTACAGCAAAGATCCTGTTTTTAACAAAGCTTTAGATGATGCTTCTGAACTTCAAAAAAGTAGTCAGAACACCTATTTAGAAGATTTCTTTAAAGCTTTCGATGCTATAAAGGGCGATACGAAATTAGCTTCACCAGAAATTTTCGCTAACAGAACGTTAAGTGAAGAAATTACTTTCGATATGTCTGATGATCAGGTTAAGCCTATCATTTCTAGAAAAATCGACGAGTCTATTATTTCAGCGTTTGAAGTATTACGTAAGCGTATTGATGAGTTTGGGGTAACTTCTCCAAACATTCAACGTTTAGGAACTTCGGGACGTATCCTAGTGGAATTGCCAGGAGTTAAAGATGTAGAACGTGCTACCACTTTACTTCAAAGTACGGCGCAATTAGAGTTTTGGGATGCTTATAAAGGAGAGCAGTTTTTAGGTTTCTTAAACCAAGCTAACGAATTGCTTAAAGAAATTGAAGCTCCAGAACAAGAAACTACAACAGATGAAACTGCTGAAGAAGCTCAAGATTCTGAGGATTCTAAAATTGCAGACTTATTAGGAGATGATCCAGATTCAACAAATGTTGAAAATAATCCTTTAGGAAAATTAATAAGAGGATTTGGTTACCAAGGAGGTCCAATTGTAGCTCAGTTTGCTATAAAAGATAAGGACAAAGTTCTTGAGTATTTAAATATGCCTCAAGTAAGAGCTTTAATTCCTGCAGAAATGCGTAATGTAAAGTTTGTTTTTGGTAAACCAGAAAAAGATAGTGAAATAGTAGATCTATACGCTTTAATTGGAAACAGAGATAATCTACCTCCATTAAGTGGTGCTGTGGTTACTGATGCACGTCAGGAATATGGTCCAACAAGTAAGCCTGTAGTTTCTATGCAAATGAATGCGAAGGGAGCTAAAATTTGGGAAGAAATGACTGGAAAGGCATTTACTCAAGGAAGCCAAATTGCTATAGTATTAGATAATGTGGTGTATTCTGCACCAGGAGTTACAACAGGAGCTATTTCTGGAGGAAACTCTCAAATTTCTGGAAACTTTACATTAAACGAAGCAACGGATTTAGCTAACGTATTACGTGCAGGTAAATTACCAGCTTCAGCTGATATTATTCAAAGTGAAGTAGTAGGACCATCATTAGGTCAAGAGGCTATCGATAGTGGAAAATTATCTTTCTTAATTGCATTAGCAGTTGTGTTATTATGGATGTTCCTTTACTATGGTAAAGCAGGTCTGTTTGCTGATATTGCTATGGCATTGAATATTTTATTAATATTTGGTGTGTTATCAGGTTTAGGAGCTGTATTAACTTTACCTGGAATTGCTGGTATCGTGTTAACCATTGGTATGTCGGTGGATGCTAACGTGCTTATTTTTGAGAGGATTCGTGAGGAGCTCGCCAAAGGAAAAGGACAAAAGGAGGCTATTCAAGATGGATTTAGCAATGCGTTATCTTCAATTTTAGATGCGAACATTACTACAGGTCTTACCGCTTTAATATTATTTATTTTTGGAACTGGACCTATTAAAGGATTTGCTACTACCTTAATTATTGGTATTGCAACCTCTTTATTTACTGCTATTTTCATTACTAGATTAATTGTTGATTGGTATTCAGAAAGAGGAGGGAAATTAGATTTCTCTACTTCTTTAACTAAGAACTTATTTAGAAACATCAATATCGATTTCCTTAAGAAACATAAGGCTGCTTATATTTTCTCAGCTATTATGTTAACTGTAAGTGTTGGATCGTTATTAACCAATGGTTTAGATCAAGGTGTTGATTTTGTAGGAGGAAGAACGTACCAAGTACGTTTTGATCAAGCAGTAAGCGCTTCGGAAATTACTGATATCCTTTCAGATCCAGCAGTTTTTGGTTCGGCAGATGCTAAAACCTTTGGTAATGCTAATCAGTTAAAAATTACAACTAAATATAAAGTTGACGAAACCAGTGCAGAAGTTGATGAAGAATTAAGAACCTCTTTATTCAATGCTTTAGCACCACATTTAGAAGGCGTTTCATATGATGATTTTATTAGTGACAACGACCATAAGACTGTTGGACTAATGAAATATTACAAGGTAAGTCCAACTATTGCAGATGATATTAAAACAGCTTCTATTTGGGCTATTTTAGGATCTTTAGTTGTGGTTTTCCTTTATATCTTATTCCGATTTAAAAAATGGCAATTCTCACTTGGTGCAGTTGCAGCTGTATTCCATGATGTGATTATCGTGTTAGGGATTTTCTCTTTAACTTATAAGTTTATGCCGTTTACTATGGAGATAGATCAAGCGTTTATTGCTGCTATTCTAACGGTAATTGGTTACTCGTTAAACGATACGGTGGTTGTATTTGATAGAATTCGTGAATTTGTTAACGAACATACGTCATGGGATTTTGGTAAAATCATCAACGCTTCATTAAGCAGTACGTTAAGTAGAACCTTAAATACCTCTTTAACTACTTTAGTTGTATTATTAGCCATCTTCATTTTTGGAGGAGATTCTATTAGAGGCTTTATGTTTGCGTTAATAGTAGGAGTTGTAGTTGGTACTTATTCATCTTTATTTATTGCAACACCTATTATGTATGATGCCGTGAAGAAAGGTGATGCTCACGATTCTTTAAAAGATAAACCAAAAGAAGAAGTTGCAGAAGCATAAGCTAAAGCCATTATAATATAAATAAAAAGCCTTTTTGATCCGTTCAAAAAGGCTTTTTTGTTCTTGGTCTGCATTGGATTTTAATATTTTGAAGACCAAGAATTAATGGAGTTCATTAATCCAGTTTTCAGTCATTTTCCAAAGAGTGTCTTTATATTCTTTTTTGAAAAACCCGAAATGTTGAACATCATTAATATTTAATGTTTCTGGAATAAGATGTAGTCTATCCATCTGCGCGTTTGTGAATTTGGAAGCTAACCAGTCAACAGAAGCTTTTGACGCAAATATATCTCTTGGAAAACTAAGTGTCCAAACCCTACAGTTAACCGAGCTAAAGTATAAGTTAGAGCTGTTATAATGTCCAAACATATAATCTGGATGTGTGCCCCACTGGCGCCATTGATAAGCCACTTTTTTAGGGATGTTCTCAAACAACCCTAGTTTTTTAGCAGGAAAATAACCAAATAGAGGCGTGGTTATAGGTATTAGAGCATACCAGAATACAAACATTCTTAATTTTGAAATGCCCTTAAAGTATTTCCAATATCCGGTTTGAGCGGCTATATTTATAATAGCATCTACCTGTTTTATCTCTGGATTTAAACCGATAAGCTGTCCGCCAATGCTATGTGTTATTAAAATTAGTTTATGCTCAGGATTCTTGTTCTTAGCATATTTTACAACTGAAGCTTGATCAAAAGCCCAATCGGTTAAATTAGCCGTGTTTTGCTTTATGTTTTTAGAGTTAGATGCTCCAATGCCATTATAGTCGAAAGAGTAAACAGAGAAGCCTAAGGATGCGAAATGGCTAGCAAATCGGGAGTAGTATTTTTGTAAAACACCCGTTGCTGAAGAAATTACAAGGCTTTTGTTGTTTGAAATTTCTGGTAAAAACAGGGTTACTCCAATATGATGTTTGGAAGCGGTCTGTAACGACATGTGTTTCACCTTGTAATTCATCTCGTTCGCTTTTCGACAAGGTTATTTAACTTGTCTACTGGTTTGGTACTTTTAAATAATAGACACCTGAACTTAGTGGGTGCTAATTACGGTATAGGACATGGTGTCTCCTACTTGTAATTTCCATTTAGCCACCAAACCAGCATTTACTTCTAGTACATATTTGGCAGGAAAAATTGATAATAGGGGACTTTCATCCAAAGGTTTCGCATTTTCCTGAAAACTTACGATGGTCTTGTTTCTGTCCAAATAGATTAAATCTAAAGAAAATTGGGTGTTTTTCATGTAAAATGAACGAGGCATTTCGTTTTCAAAAACAAACAACATCCCCTGATTTTCCTTCATGGACGTTCGGTACATCAGTCCCGTTTGAGTTTCATACTCATTATCGGCAATTTCAATATCAATTTTGGCTAGTGGAATTTTGGTATCACCTTCAAAAAGTGCCAGCTCTCCTTCTTTAGTAAAAGGAACCTCGGAAGTTTTAATAACTTGCGGCTCGTCTTTACATGAGGTTGTCAATCCTAAAGTGAGTATACTTAGGAATAAAGCTAATGGCAGCGTGTACTTTAATTTTAAAAGCATGTTAAGCAGTCTGATTTTTAGGTTTATACATAAACATGAAATACAGTCCAATAAGTATGAACGGTATACTTAGCATTTGTCCTGTATTTAGACCCATTAGAGTGATATATTCTTCACCTTGAGGTTCTTTTACAAATTCAACAAACAATCTAATGGTCCATAAAAGCACTAGAAATAATCCGAATAAGAATCCAGATTGGTTTCCTTTATTCGTTTTTTCATAAAAATACCAAAGAATTAAAAATACGAAAATATAACAGAAGGCTTCGTATAGTTGTGCTGGGTGTCTGTATGGAACCTCTTGTAATAATTCAATGAATTGTGGATTGGATGCAATAGCATCGTAAGCTTCCTTAGGGCTTTGCTTGCCTGTAAGTTGCATGGCTTCCCTTCCGGCGTATTGATCTTGTATAAAGCGGACTCCAAAAGCTGAATCCGTTGTTTTACCTATAATTTCTGAATTAATGAAATTCCCAATTCGGATGAATATGGCTCCAGAAGCCACAGGAATAACTACGCGATCTAGAATCCACATTAATGATTTGTAGTTGTATTTTTTTCTATATAAGTACATTCCTACAATAATTCCTATAGCAGCACCATGACTTGCTAGACCTTGAAACCCTGTAAATTCGAATTCTGGATTAAAGCGAAATGGTAGAAAAATGCTAAAGAAATCTTGAGAAATTAATTCCGATTGGTAGAAAAATACATGACCCAATCTAGCACCTAACATCGTAGCAAAAACGGTGTAAATAAATAAAGGATCTAGGTATTCTATTTTTATTTTCTCCTTTATAAAAATACGTTTCATTATGTACCATCCAAGGAGAAAGGCAATAATCCACATCATGCTATAAAAATGAAGTTTAAAATTTCCAATAATATCGATTCCAGAGATAGGATTCCAATCGAACTTTAGTAAAAACATAGAATTAATTTTAGGAATGTAAATATAACATTTATGGACTATTTAAATGAATATGTTAAAAAGGATTAACGAGAATTTATCAATTGAAGGTATGGCGTGTTGCTTAAAGTGCTTTTTCTATACTTGCTTGTTTGTATTTGATGGTAATTTTCGACTTAAAAATACTTAATTACAACTTTTAAAGAGCAACTTTAGTTCTCATCTTTTTTTGGAACTGGATCAAAACCAGATCTTCCCCAGGGGTGACAACTAAAAATCCGAATTAGCGCTAATTTTCCACCCTTAAAAAAACCGTGTATTTCCAAAGCTTCTTTCGCATAATGCGAACATGTAGGTTGAAATCGGCAAGTAGCTGGCGTAAATGGAGAAATAAACGTCTGATATATTTTTATGAGGAATAAAAATGGATATGTTAGAATTCGTTTCAATTCATTAGTCGTTGTTGCGTTTGTTGTTCAGGTGTTGGTCTTAATAAAGCATTTATTTCCAGGAAATAGGTGCTATTTCTTTTCAGCTGGGCTATAAATATCCTTGGTTTTAGTTCAAGCGTGGGCCGGCTAAACAACAAGCAATTTTGTGACACATGCGGCTTGTTTAGAGGCTAAAGCTTGTGCCATCCTTTCCGTCTTTCAATTGAATTCCAAGGGCACTCAGTTCATCTCTAATTTGATCGGATAAAGCAAAATCTTTATTGGCTCTCGCTTCCTGGCGTAATTTTATGAGTAGTTGCACTGTAGCCGAAAGTTTGTCTGTGCTTCCAGCAACATTGATTGAACTCGTATTTTTAAGTCCCATAACATCAAAGATAAAGACGTGCATGGTTTCATTTAAAAGAGCTAAATCTTCTTTTGTTAGGCTGGCTTTTTCATCTTTTACCTGATTGATAAATTTAACCGCTTCAAATAAATGCGCAATTAAAATAGGCGTGTTAAAATCGTCATTCATGGCATCGTAGCAAGTTTGTTTCCATGCAGAAACGTCTATGCTTGATGTGTTTGATGTTGGTAGATTTTCTAATAAATTTACAGCGTCTAAAAGTCGTTGAAATCCTTTTTCACTAGCCGATAACCCTGGGTCTGTTAAGTCTAGGATACTTCTATAAGAAGACTGCATCATAAAGAAACGTATCACTTCTGGGCTGTATGCTTTAGACATGATGTGGTTGTCTCCAGAAAGCAGCTCTTTAGGGTTTATGATATTTCCGGTTGATTTAGACATTCTTTGTCCGTTTAGCTCTAGCATATTAGCATGCATCCAAAAATTAACGGGTGCTGTTCCTTTAGCGGCTTGATTTTGTGCAATTTCACACTCGTGATGAGGGAATTTTAAATCCATTCCGCCACCATGAATATCAAAATGATCGCCAAGATATTTTGTGCTCATGGCTGTACATTCTAAATGCCATCCAGGAAAACCATCGCTCCAGGGTGAAGGCCAACGCATAATATGTTGTGGTTCGGCTTTTTTCCAAAGTGCAAAGTCCTGAGGATTTTTTTTATCGCTTTGTCCATCAAGTTCACGTGTGTTGTGGATTAAATCTTCCACTTTACGCTTACTCAATATGCCGTAATTATTTGTTTGGTTATATTTTAAAACATCAAAATAAACGGAGCCATTAACTTCATAAGCAAAGCCGTTGTCTATAATGGTTTTAATTAATTCTATTTGTTCTATAATATGACCTGTAGCCGTAGGCTCAATACTTGGAGGTAGAAAGTTAAATGCGCTTAAGGTATTATGGAAGTCAACCGTATAGCGTTGCACCACTTCCATAGGCTCTATTTCTTCTAAGCGTGCTTTTTTTGTTATTTTATCTTCCCCTTCATCAGCATCATTTTCTAAATGGCCGGCATCGGTAATATTTCTAACATAACGTACTTTATAACCTAAATGCTTTAGATATCTGTATATCATATCAAAAGACATAAAAGTTCTAACATTACCTAAATGCACATTGCTGTAAACCGTTGGTCCGCAAACATACATACCCACATAGCCTTCATGAATAGGTTTAAAAACTTCTTTTTCACCTGATAGTGAATTGTATATTTTTATCTCCTGATTTTTATAAAGCTGCATGTTTTTATTTGATGTTAAGGTAATTGTTGTCCAGTTGTTGCATGTTTGAATTTGCCAAGTAGCTACCTGTTGTTCTAGAAAGACGTATCGAATTTAATATAGTCTAAAAACTCACGTTTCGTTTCTATATCTTTAAATTTTCCACCAAATTCAGAAGTAATCGTACTACTTTCAGTATCTCTAATTCCTCTAGAGTTTACGCATAAATGCTTAGCATCTATTACGCAAGCTACATCTTGTGTATTAAGTACTTCTTGTAATTCTTTTACAATTTGGATGGTTAAACGTTCTTGAACTTGTGGGCGTTTTGCATAATAGTCCACAATTCTGTTCATTTTAGATAAACCCACTACCGTACCGTTAGAAATATAGGCCACGTGTGCTTTTCCAACTATAGGCAGTAAATGGTGTTCACAAGTAGAATACACGGTAATGTTTTTTTCTACTAGCATTTCGCCATATTGGTATTTATTATCAAATGTAGATGCGTTAGGTTTTTTGCTAGGGTCTAAGCCACCAAAAATTTCTCTTACAAACATTTTAGCCACGCGATTAGGGGTTCCTTTTAAGCTATCGTCCGTTAAGTCAAGCCCTAAAGTTTCCATAATATGTAGAACATCATCTTTGATAATGTCAATCTTCTCTTCGTTTGTAAGTTTAAAAGCATCTTCACGCATAGGAGTGTCTGAGGATGTTCCAACGTGGTTGTCTCCTAACGACTCTAACTCTTCAATTTTTTTATCAAATTTCATCCGAAAATTTAAATATGTGATTCAATCTGCAAAGATAAGAAATTCCATATTTAAAGGCGTTCTCTTAACAGAGTTTTAATTAGTATTAAAATTTAACTAAAAT
>NZ_DATGNR010000081.1:0-11087 GCF_035306605.1 Xanthomarina sp.
ACATCTCTTTTTCCAGTTCTTTCAGCCATAAAACCTTTTGGTAAGTCTTCAATTAAAGGAACTTCTAAAAAGGTGTTTACAAAATCGCCATTTACTTTGTAAATAGTGGTTGTTGAAGGGAATCTATAATAAGGTACTAAGTATGAGAACGGTCTATTTATAGTGGTAATCATGACGTAATTACCATCAGGTGAAAAGGAAATATCGCGATACATGTCGCTTTTTTTCCAAAGCTTAGAACTTCCATCAATGTTAATTTTGTAGAGTTCAGCCTGTGTTAATAGTTCGAAATTATATTCGTCGTTTTTGTTTTTAAGCAAATCTTGATAGGTTCTGTTTTGTGCTTCTACACCAGCTTCGCTTATAGAAACTATTGGTCCGGTTGGAACGGCTTCTTTAGAGTCTATTAAGGCTTTTCTATTAGCAGGAAGAGTGGTAACTAGTAGCGACTTACTGTCTTTAAACCAAGTAAACGGTCTTCCCATATTGGCATTTAAGTTTGGCTGACTGATTTTAGTAGCCTTAGCCTTTTCAATGTCTAAAACCCAAAGTTCAACCCCAGTAGTTACGGTGTTTGTAAATGCCATAAACTTTTGGTTTGGCGACCAAGAGAAATTAGCTAAGCGGGCGTTTTCAGGCAAATCCATGACAGTTATTTCCTTGGCATTTTGACCAGCTTTTACCTTTATATCATTGTAATATCGGGTTCTACTACCAATATTTGTTGCAGGATTAATACGAAGACCACCTAAACGCATTTCTGTTTCAGAAAGTTCTTCAATATTTTTATAGTTGCTTCTATAAAGAAAGACAATGTTTTTGCCTTGTCTATCAATTTGAATACTTGGAGCTAAAGGAGCTTCAGCTAGTTCTAGAATGTTTTGATGAGGTTTTTGATACGTTAGGTTTTCTTGTCCGAAACTTAAAAAGCTAACCAACAAAAACAGGGTAAGTAAATGTGATTTCATGAAATTTGTTTTTAAAAAATTAAAACTACTAAAACTTCAATATGTTATTATTAAAACGTTGTTAAAAAAGCAAACTGACCATAAAACTTATATTTAAAGAATTAAAAATTACAAGAATGCTATTTAATGTTTAAATTGCAAACCTGATTAATCGACTAAAAAACTTTTTATGTATAATTCCAAAATAATTGGTTTAGGGAAATATGTTCCTGACAATGTGGTAACCAACGACGATTTATCCAAAATGATGGATACTAATGATGCATGGATTCAAGAACGTACAGGTATAAAAGAAAGACGATGGGTAAAGCCAGGGTCTGAAGACACTACTTCTGTCATGGGGCTTAAAGCGGCAAAAGTTGCCATAGAGCGTGCTGGAATTGATAAGGATGATATCGATTTTATTGTATTCGCAACCCTAAGTCCAGATTACTATTTTCCTGGTCCAGGAGTTTTTGTTCAAAAGGAATTAGATATAAAAACCGTAGGAGCCTTAGATGTCCGCAATCAATGCTCAGGATTTATTTATGCCTTATCTGTAGCAGATAATTTTATAAAAACAGGAATGTATAAAACGATACTAGTTATTGGTAGCGAATTACATTCTCATGGTTTGGATAAAACAGATAGAGGACGAGGAGTTTCGGTTATTTTTGGTGATGGAGCAGGAGCTGCTATTTTAACTAGAGAAGAAGATAATTCAAAAGGAATTTTATCTACGCACTTACACTCTCAAGGAGAATATGCCGAAGAATTAGTGGTAAAAGCTCCGGGAATGGGAACTCGTTGGGTAACAGATATAATTGCTGAAAACAATCAAGACGATGAAAGTTTTTACCCTTATATGAATGGACAATTTGTATTTAAAAATGCCGTTGTTCGTTTTAGCGAGGTAATCAATGAAGGCTTGGTAAAAAACAACCTTCAAGTAAGCGATATTGATATGTTAATTCCGCATCAAGCTAATTTGAGAATCTCCCAATTTATCCAAAATAAATTTAAACTTACAGATGATCAGGTGTTTAATAATATTCAAAAATATGGTAACACCACGGCTGCCTCTATTCCTATTGCTTTAACTGAAGCTTGGGAAGAAGGAAAAATAAAAGAAGGAGATACTGTGGTACTTGCTGCTTTTGGAAGTGGTTTTACTTGGGGTTCTGTAATAATGAAATGGTAATGCCTTTATTGTAATAGAACAACAAGCTTAGGCTAAAATTTATAATATCAAAAAACCCGAAACAATTATGTTTCGGGTTTTTCTTTACTAACCAATTTTTAACTAACACTAACTATAAAAATTAATTACAGTTGTTTACTTAAACTTATCACTTGTTACTATAGACGTATAAAAGTTGTTTTTATTTCATAGGAATCTGAGTTTAACTATCATTTAACAGTTTAAAATTAAAAACCCAAAGCACTTAGCTCTGGGTTTTTTTAATTTAATAGCCATACTTAACACTAACCATCAACTATTACGTTGACTATTAAATATTTTATAAACTTTTTGTATTTACTTAATAGAGGCCTATTTTTGAGTATTGTTACTTTTATTAACATTACTTAACACTATTTAACAGATGAGTAAAAAAACATTAGTGCTTGGGGCTTCCTTAAATGAAGCTAGATATTCAAATATGGCCGTTACCCGACTTAAAGATTCGGGTCATGAGGTGGTTGCTTTTGGTTTAAAACAAGGAACCATAAATGGTGTATCTATTGATACAGATTTAAAGCCTTATGAAAATATTGACACCGTAACCCTTTACTTAAACCCTAAAAATCAAGTAGCTTATTACGACTATATTTTGTCGCTAAATCCAAAACGTGTTGTTTTCAATCCTGGAACAGAAAATCCAGAATTCTATGATATTCTAAAAACAAATAATATCGACTTTGAAGTGGCTTGTACCTTAGTGTTGCTTTCTATAAATCAGTATTAGAGCTGTTTAAAGAGTTTTAATGTTAAATAGGCCTAACGTTTTAGGTTTAAAAATTTTCCAGACTATTAACGAGTTACTAGGCTTTCCTCTTTATTAATAATAACCCTATAAAGGTTAATAATCCGTTTAGGATTAAGATGAAGAATCCAAATTCAAATCCTAACCATTTCGCACTAAGAACGCTAATTATATAAGATAAAATAGGTGATAGTATTGCAATAATAGGAACTAGTTTGTCTTTTACCTGCCATTTTGTAAATAAACCAAAAGCATATAAGCCTAATAAAGGACCATACGTGTAGCCGGCAAATACAAATAACTTTGCAATCACGCTTTCATCTTTGATAATATATTTAAACGAAACAATCACTAGTATTAAAATGAAAGAAAAAAGGATGTGAATTTGCTTTCTTTTCGCAACCTGTGCTTTTTCGTCCAATTTCTTTTCAATATCTAAAATATCAATACTAAATGATGTTGTTAAAGCTGTTAAAGCACTGTCGGCACTGCTATATGCGGCAGCAATTAATCCGATTAGGAAGAACACAAAAACACCTACACCCAAATGGTTTTTAGCAAGTATTGGGAATAAATCGTCCTTGTGGGCATCTATACCATTTTGTTGAGCATAAACGGTTAACAGTAAACCTAAACATAAGAAGACAAAGTTTACAACGGTTAAAACAATGGTAAACCAAAACATGTTTTTTTGAGCATCCTTTAGGGTTTTGCAAGTTAGGTTTTTTTGCATCATATCTTGATCCAAACCGGTCATTACTATAGCTATAAAAGCTCCAGAGATAAACTGTTTCCAAAAGTAGTCGCTCGAATTATAATCGTCGAAAAAGAAGGTTTTCGACATGTCGTTGTCTAAAACAAAACTTAAGATGTTACCGGTAGTCAAGCCTAATTCATCACTAACAAAATAAATGGTAACCCCAACGGCAATCAGCATAAATAGTGTTTGAAGCGTATCGGTCCAAACAATGGTTTTTATTCCAGATTTAAAGGTATACAGCCAAATAAGTAAAACGGTAATAATTACTGTTTGCCAAAAGGCAATTCCAATTTCATCAAAAAGAATAACTTGTAATACATTGGCAATTAAAAACAACCTAAAACTAGCTCCAACGACCCTCGATATTAAGAAAAAAGAAGCTCCAGTTTTATAGGAGTAATTTCCAAAACGTTCTTCCAAATAGGTGTAAATAGAGGTTAAATTAAGCTTATAATACAAAGGAAGGAGGATGGTTCCAATAACTAAATAGCCCACCACATAACCTAAAACCACCTGCATATAGCTAAACTGCGAAGTTTCAATCCAGCCAGGAACCGAAATAAAAGTTACACCAGAAAGCGAGGCGCCAATCATTCCAAAGGCTACTAAATACCATGGAGACTGTTTGTTTCCCTTAAAAAAAGCGTCATTTCCAGATTTTTTTCCTGTGAAATAGGAGATTAAAATTAAAAGACCAAAATAGGATAAAATAAGAAGGATTATTTGAGTTGCATTCATAAGAATATCTGTTTCAAGGGGTCAAATTACATGTATTATAAGGCAAAAACCAAATTTTTATTTATGAAGCTCGACTATTTAAAAAGAATCATATAAAATTAGTGTTATTTGTCTCTAAGTAGTAAATTCGCAGCTATGGAATTTTCGTCTAAACTTTTAGAAAAAGCAGTCAATGAGATGTCGCAATTGCCAGGTATTGGTAAGCGCACAGCTTTGCGATTGGTGTTGCATTTGCTACGGCAGCCTGAAGATCAAACACTTCAGTTGGCTAAGGCATTGGAAGCTATGAGAACGGATATAAAATTCTGTAAAAGTTGTAATAATATTAGTGATAATGAAATCTGTGAAATTTGTGCAAACCCACATAGGACACAGGAAATTATTTGTGTGGTAGAGGATATTCGCGATGTTATGGCTATTGAAAACACCAGTTCGTTTAAAGGTTTATATCATGTGCTTGGTGGAAAAATTTCGCCTATGGATGGCATTGGTCCCAACGATTTAAATATCCAACCTTTGGTAGAGAAAGTTAAGCAAGGTAGCGTAAAGGAACTTATTTTTGCTTTAGGATCTACTATGGAAGGAGATACCACTAATTTTTATATTTATAAACAAATTCAAGGATATGAAGTAACAACTTCAACCATTGCTCGTGGTATTTCGGTTGGAAATGAACTGGAGTATACCGACGAAATCACACTAGGTAGAAGTATTATTAATCGTATCCCTTTTGAATCTTCTTTAAAATCTTGACCTCATACCCTTGAAGCTATCCGTTATCATATTAAATTATAATGTTCGTTATTTTTTAGAGCTATGCCTAAGAAGTGTCGAAGCAGCTATTACCAATATTGATGCTGAAATTATTGTGGTGGACAACCTGTCGCCGGACGATAGTTGCAACATGGTAAAACAATTGTTTCCTAATGTAAAACTTATTGAAAATAAATCGAATGATGGATTTTCAAAAGGGAATAATCTTGGAATAAAACAAGCTCAAGGAGAGTACCTGTGCATTTTAAATCCAGATACGGTTGTTGCTGAAGATACCTTCGAAATTCTTTTAAAATTTGCCGATAAAACCCCGGATTTAGGAATTTTAGGTTGTAAATTAATAGATGGTAAGGGAGAGTTTCTTCCGGAAAGTAAGAGGAATGTACCTACACCAATGGTTTCTATCCAGAAGTTGTTCGGTTATTCCAAACCCTATTATGCCCACCATTTAAGTCCAGATCAAACAGGAAAGGTGCCGATGCTGGTTGGAGCCTTTATGATTATAAAAAAGAGTATTTATAATGAAGTTGGCGGATTGGACGAAGATTACTTTATGTATGGCGAAGACATTGACCTTTCTTATAAAATATTAAAAGCAGGGTATCAAAATTATTACCATCCTGAAACGGCGGTAATTCACTTTAAAGGAGAAAGCACCTTAAAGGACAAAGCTTACGCCAAACGATTTAATGGCGCCATGCGCTTGTTTTTTAAGAAACATTTTAAGCCTAATTGGCTTTTTAATATATTAATTTGGATAGGTATTAAAGTTGTTTCGGTTTTTTATCCAAAAGGTGAAAAGTCTACAAGCAACGTGTCCGAATACGTTTTTGTTTCAAATGAAAACATACAAAAACTTGAAACCACTTTAAGTAAAAAACTAAGCACACAAACAGAAGTTAATAGTTATCAACCTAATTTTGAGTATATTTTGGATACAGATTTCTTAGGCTTTAAAAAAGCCATCGATATTGTGGCCAAAAATGATATAACACAGGCAAGTACATTTAAATTTTTATTGAAAAAATCTCAAGTTGTTTTAGGAAGTAATAGTTCCAAAAGCCGAGGAGAAGTTATTCATATTAAAAATAATTAATTAAAGAAACTGTAATAGATTAGATGAATTTTCATTAATTTTGCAGTCATAATTTAAAAAAATACCTTTCCATTACAGATATGGCAAAATTTGAATTAAAACTCCCTAAAATGGGTGAAAGTGTTGCTGAAGCAACAATTACTTCTTGGTTAAAAGAGGTAGGAGATACTATTGAAGCAGATGAAGCGGTTCTAGAAATTGCAACTGATAAAGTAGATAGCGAAGTGCCTAGTGAAGTGACAGGCGTTTTAGTCGAAAAATTATTCAACATAGACGATGTCGTTCAAGTAGGGCAGGTTATTGCCATTATCGAAACCGAAGGTGAAGGCTCAGGTGAAGTTGCTGCTCCAAAAGTAGAAGCTGCAGAAAAAGCTGTTGTAGCTCAAGTAGCCCAAACGGTGGAAACTGCAAAAGAAACTGTAGCCGCTGTTAGTTCATCGGAAGATAGATTTTACTCTCCTTTAGTGAAGAATATTGCTAAGGAAGAAGGCATTTCTCAAGCTGAATTGGACAGTATTTCTGGAACAGGAAAAGATGGTCGTGTTACTAAAAATGATATTCTAGCTTATTTAGAAACTAGAAAATCTGCTCCTCAACCAGTTAAAACGGTAGAAGCACCAAAAGCAGCTCCTGCAAAACCTGCTGCAGCTCCTGTGGTTGTTAGTGGAGACGACGAGATTATAGAAATGACTAGAATGGGCAAGATTATTGCTCATCACATGGTAGAATCAGTTCAAACTTCAGCGCACGTTCAGAGTTTTATTGAAGCTGATGTAACAAAAATATGGAACTGGAGAAAGAAAGTGAAAGATGCATTTGCTAAACGTGAAGGTGAAAACTTAACCTTTACTCCAATTTTTATGGAGGCTATTGCAAAAGCTTTACGCGATTTCCCTATGATGAATATTTCTGTTAATGGCGATACCATTATAAAGAAAAAACATATCAACCTTGGAATGGCAGCAGCTTTACCAGACGGTAACTTAATTGTGCCTGTTATTAAAGATGCCGACCAACTTAATTTGGTTGGAATGACTAAAAAGGTAAACGATTTAGCTAATAGAGCTAGATTAAACCAATTGAAACCAGACGATATTCAAGGAGGAACCTATACAGTTACTAACGTGGGTACTTTTGGTAGTATCATGGGAACTCCTATTATCAATCAACCACAAGTGGGTATTTTAGCTCTTGGAGCAATTAGAAAAGTTCCTGCTGTTGTAGAAACCCCAGAAGGAGATTTTATAGGTATCCGTTATAAAATGTTCTTATCGCACTCTTATGATCACAGGGTGGTAAATGGTGCTCTTGGAGGACAATTTGTAAAAGCTGTTAAAGATTATTTAGAAGCTTGGGACCCGAATAGAGAGATTTAGTTAATAACGTTTATATATTAATAGAAAAGCACAATTTTTTAGGGTTGTGCTTTTTTTTTGTTTTCTAGAGAACCAAAGTCCGCTCCTTAGCTTTGTACGATATATGAAGCACTTTTTTATTTATTCTCTTTATATTTACCCAAAATAAATACACATGCAACTTAATCTTACAAGACCTATCTGTTTTTTCGATTTAGAAACTACAGGAGTTAATATTTCAACCGATAGAATAGTCGAAATCTCCATTCTAAAAGTACATCCAGATGGTAAAGAAGAGCGCTATACACGATTGGTAAACCCGACCATTCCAATTCCTGCTGAAGCAAGTGAAATTCATGGAATTTCAGATGCCGATGTAGCCGATAAGCCTACATTTAAAGATTTAGCTAAGGAAGTCCATAACCTGATAAAAGATTCAGATTTAGGAGGGTTCAATTCCAATCGATTCGATATTCCGTTGTTAGCTGAAGAAATGCTTCGTGCAGAGGTTGATTTTGATATGAAAAATAGAATGTCCGTTGATGTGCAAACTATTTTTCACAAAATGGAACAAAGAACTCTAGTTGCAGCTTATAAATTCTATTGCGATAAAAAATTAGATGGTGCACATAGTGCTGAAGCAGATACCTTGGCTACCTATGAGGTGCTAAAGGCGCAAATAGCCAAGTACGATGAGTTGGAAAACGACACCAAGTTTTTGGCCGAATTTAGTTCGCGTAAAAAGTTTGCCGATTTCGCTGGATTCCTTATATATAATAAGGAAGGAGAAGAGTGTTTCTCTTTTGGAAAACATAAAGGTAAACGTGTTGTAGATGTGTTGGAAACCGAGCCTGGTTATTTTGGTTGGTTGCTTAATGCTGATTTTCCTTTATATACTAAAAAAATATTGACGTCTATTAAATTAAGGTCTTTAAACAATAAACTGGATTAAATAGACGCACTTTCGTTTAAAATTTAATAACTAACATTTTAATAGGTAACATTTATGAAGCTTATTTGTATCGGACGAAATTATACAGATCATATTAAGGAGTTGGAAAACGAAAAACCAACCGATCCTGTCGTATTTTTAAAACCAGATACCTCTATATTAATGAAAAAGCAGCCCTTTTTCATTCCAGACTTCTCTAATGATGTCCATCATGAAGTGGAAATTTTGGTAAAAATCACGAAAGTAGGGAAGTATATTGATAAAAAATTCGCCCATAAATATTACGATGAAATAGGTTTAGGCATTGACTTTACGGCGCGCGATTTACAAGCAAAACTCAAAGAGAAAGGGTTGCCGTGGGAAAAGGCAAAAGCCTTTGATGGAGCAGCTCTAGTTGGTAATTGGTTGCCAAAAACAGAATTTGATAATTTGGATAACATCAATTTTTCATTAGAAAAGAATGGTGAAATCGTTCAAATTGGTAATACCATGCACATGCTCTGGAAAATCGATGAGTTGATAGAATATATCTCAAAATATTTCACTTTAAAGATTGGAGACATTATCTTTACTGGAACCCCAGCTGGAGTTGGGAGGGTTGATGCTGACGATAAGTTGAAGGGGTTTATAGAAAACAAACAAATGTTTTCAATAACTGTAAAATAAATGGAAGTAAATTATAAATTATATCGAGTAAGAGAATTGGCCGATGGCGATGAGGAATTTGTGAAAGCTTTGGCCGAAGCCTTTTTGAGTGAAGTTCCTGAAGATGCAGAAACTTTAAAAAATGCTGTTGCTAATAAGGATTATTATACCACCTATCAAGCTGCCCATAAAATGAAACCCACTATCGATTTGTTCGAACTTGGGGTGCTTCATGATTTAATTGAAGTCCAAGACTGGGGGAAATTTGAAAAGACAGGTATGGATATATCGGGAAAACTCCTTAAGGTTCTTCAGGCTGTTGAAAGCGCTTCAGAAGAGATCAAAAGAGACTTTAATCTGTAATGCAAGCAGAAATTATTACCATTGGAGATGAGATTCTAATCGGTCAGATTGTAGACACTAATTCCGTTTTTATTAGTAAAGCACTTAATGCTATTGGTGTTTCTGTATACCAAATAGAATCTATTCAAGACGATAAAGAGCATATATTAAAAGCTTTAAAGGAGGCTGAAACTAATGCAGACATTATCGTCATTACTGGAGGCTTAGGTCCTACAAAAGATGATATCACTAAAAAAACCATTGCTGAATACCTTAATGATACCTTGGTTCAAAGTGAGGCTGTTTTAGAAAACATCCATAGTCTCTGGGAAAAGTACATCAAACAACCTTTATCTAAAGTTAATATCGATCAAGCTTTGGTGCCTTCTAAGGCAGAAGTTTTAATGAATGTTAATGGTAGTGCTCCCGGAATGTGGATAGAACATAACGGTAAAATATTTATTTCTTTACCAGGAGTGCCTTTCGAGATGAAAGCCTTAATGGAAAACCATGTAATTCCTAAATTAAGAGAAACCTATAAGTTTCCGTATATTAAACACACAACCATTCTAACCTATGGTTTAGGTGAAAGTTCCTTGGCAGAAAGAATTGAAGAGTGGGAGGATAGCTTGCCAGAATTCATTAAGTTGGCATACTTACCTGGGTTAGGTAGAGTGCGTTTGCGATTATCTGCGAAGCACATGGATAAAAATTTGGTGGAGACTGAGATTCAAAAACAAATCGATAAGCTCTTACCGCAATTGGAAGATATTTTTGTGGGTTTTGAATCCGATGATTCCATTGAAGCTATTATTGGCAATCAATTAACGCATTTAGGAAAAACACTTGCTACAGCAGAAAGCTGTACAGGAGGAAAAATAGCCGAGTCACTTACTAAAATACCAGGAGCATCAAATTATTTTAAAGGAAGTGTCATCAGTTATGCGACCCAATCGAAAATAGACGTTTTAAAGGTGCCTGAAGCACTTATTAAAACACATTCAGTTGTAAGTTCTCAAGTAGCAGAAGCTATGGCACAACGTGTTTTGGAAATGTTTCAATCGGATTATGCTATTGCTGCCACAGGAAATGCCGGGCCAGATAAAGGCGATTCCGATGCAGAGGTTGGAACGGTTTTTATTGCTATAGCTACAAAAGACGCTGTTTTTTCGCAAGAATTTAATTTAGGAAACCATAGAACACAAGTAATTAGGAAAGCTGTTAACAAGGCTTTTGAAATGCTGCAAAAAGAAATTTTAAAAAAGTAACAATTTTAGTTTGTTGATATTATAAAGTTTTACTAAATTTGCAGCCTGTTTAAAACCATCTCTCGTGGATTGTTTATAAACAGAATAAAATAACAATATTTAAAGTTAGAAGAAATGTCAAGAGTTTGTGAACTTACTGGAAAGAAAGCGATGGTTGGAAACAACGTATCTCACGCAATGAATAAAACAAAGCGTAAATTTGATGCAAATCTTATTAAAAAACGT
>NZ_DATGNR010000082.1:0-8526 GCF_035306605.1 Xanthomarina sp.
AAAAACACCTATTTAGAAAATTACCATAAAGTAGTATTCGCTAAATTATTTGAGATAACCAAAGAACTACTTTTAACAAAAAAGATTATATTAGAAGAGCGTTACAATTAATTATATGAAGAAATTACTACTCCCAATAATGGTTCTTTTAATAAACCTTCATGGTTTTTCGCAAAGTCCTTTAAAAATTATAGATAGTTTAAAAGTTGAACTTTCCAAGAGTCTAGATGAGGCAAAAAAAGCCAAGATTTATGGGGATTTAACGTGGTATTATTGTTCGGTTTCAATAGATTCTGCTTTGGTTTACGGAAATAAAGCCATGAATATGGCCGAGAAAATGAACGATTCTGTGTTTTTAGCCCAAACGTATAATGATTATGCCACCGTATATTATTTAAAAGGAGATTACAATTTCTCCGAGGATTTATTAATGAAATCTTTAAAAATCAGAAATAAACTCCAAGATTCTTCGGGTATTGCTGCTGTAAATTCTAAATTAGGAAATATATATTATAAGAAAACGCTCCTTGATAGTTCCATGGTTTATTTTTTAAAATCATTGAAGTATTACGATAGCAAAGGAAATAAGGTTGTTGCTAATTCATTGAAGAGTAATATTGCAAACATTTATATGACATTAAAGAATTATACTAAAGCAGAACAATACTTAAACGAAAATATTACATTTTTCCAAGAAAATAATCAGTTAGAATATTTAAGTAATTCCTATGTGAGTATGGCTAGTCTTTATTTGTTTAAAAAGGACACAACAAATGCTATTAATTATTTAAAAAAGGGGATAAAAGAAGCTGAAAAAGTTAATGCATATCCAACTATAGGTTCTGCGTATAATAATTTAGGAACTATTTATAGTGACAAAAAAGATTATAAACTAGCTAAACAATATGTTCTAAAATCTATTGAAATAAGAGAAAAAAGTAATTTGGGAACAGAATTAGCAAGTTCAAAATTAACACTTGCAGGTATATATAATAATTTAGGAGAGTTTAGAAAGGCAAAACCTATATTATTAGAAAGCTTAAAAGTGTTTGCCAATGAAGAAATCGTAGATAAAAGTTTATTGGTTTACTTACAACTTATACCAGTATATGCTAGTGAATCCAAGCCAGATAGTGTGGCATATTATACAAATATGTATATTAAAAATCAGGATTTGGTCTTACAGGAAAAAGCACTTAAATTAAGTAGTGAATTAGAAACTAAATACGAAACAGAAAAAAAAGAAAAAGAAATCTTGTTACAACAAACGCAAATTTCTCAGAAAGAGCAAGATTTAAAGACAAAAAATCATCAAATAATAAGCCTTGTAGTTTTGACACTTATTTTGTCTTTATTAGGTTATTTATTATACAACCAACAAAAACTAAAACACAACCAACTTAAAAAGGAAAGCGAATTAAAAGAAGCTTTGGTTAAAATTGAAACCCAAAATAAACTGCAAGAACAACGTTTGCATATAAGTCGGGATTTGCACGATAATATTGGCGCACAATTGACTTTTATAATTTCGTCCGTCGATAATTTGAAATATGGATTTAAACTGCCAGATAATCTAAATGATAAGCTAAAATATATTAGCGACTTTGCCTCGTCCACCATCTACGAGTTGCGAGACACCATTTGGGCCATGAATAAAAATGAAATTACTTTTGAAGATCTACAATCCAGAATTTCAAATTTTATTGAAAAAGCCAACAAATCCTCCAATGGTATTTCCTTCAATTTTAATGTGAACCAAGAATTGAAAAACAACAAAATGTTTACTTCGGTTCAAGGCATGAATATTTATAGAATTATTCAGGAAGCCATAAATAATTCGTTGAAATATGCTAATCCTACCCAAATTGATGTGGACTTTTCAATTAAAGATGCTGTTTACGAAATGACAATTACCGATAATGGATTGGGTTTTAACCTCGAGCAAATAGAATTTGGAAATGGTTTAAACAACATGAAAAAACGCGCACATGAACTAGATGCGGAATTTGAGATAATAACAGCCTTAAATACAGGAACTATTATAAGAGTTTATAAAAAAATAAACACCTAGTTGCATTATTTAAATAGTTGTTTTCTAAAAGCAGAACCTTATGAATATTAAAATAGCGATAGTCGATGATAATGCCTTTCTTATAAATGCTGTTAAGGAAAAGCTTTCTTTTTTCGAAGATTTACAATTTAAATTTTCAGCAACAGATGGTTCAGATTTATTGGTAAAATTGGAAGACAATCGGAATATAGATTTGATATTAATGGACATAGAAATGCCCATTTTAAACGGAATTGAAGCAACCGATTTAGTGAAACAAAAATATCCGCATATAAAAATCATCATGTTAACGGTTTTCGATAACGATGAGAATATTTTTAAATCCATTAAAGCAGGAGCCGATGGGTATTTATTAAAAGAAATAAATGCCCAAGACCTTCACGATGGTATTCTGGAAACCTTAAATGGAGGCGCAGCCATGCATCCTTCTATAGCTTTAAAAACCTTGAAGCTTCTTAGAAACCCATTAAATATTGAGAACAAAAAAGAACAAGAAGATATTAAGTTAACTTCAAGAGAAATTGAGGTTTTAGAGCATTTAAGTAAAGGACTAAGCTATAATGCCATTGCCGAAAATTTATTTCTTTCAACCGGAACCATTAGAAAACACATAGAAAATATTTATAAAAAACTTCAGGTACACAATAAAATTGAAGCTGTACAAAAAGCACAAAGAAACAATCTCATCCCATAAGAATTTAGACAAAGCATTCGCTTCAAATTTTTGTGTACTTTTGGGTATGAGAAAAATTTTAATAGGAATTGTTATTGCCTTTATCATGATGTTTTCCTTTAAGTATTGTCAAGATAAAAAGGAAGAACGCATGGTCATAAAAGAAAGTTCGACCTTAATTCAAGAGCAGATAAAAAATGTGGGCAAATTAATTGTTACAGAAGGACATTACAGCCAAGTGTTTACCTATAAAAATTCCAAAGCCTTGTTTGCGAACTTATTTAATGTAGAAAAAAAGGCCTTGGTGGTTGTAAATGCAGATGTAACCATAGCTTACGACTTAAGTAAACTAGAATATGTTTTAGATGAAAAAAATAAAGAATTAACCATTACTTTCATTCCAGAACAAGAAATAAACATCCATCCAGATTTTGAATATTATGATGTTCAAGCCGATTATTTAAATCCGTTTGAGGCCAATGATTACAATACCATAAAAGAAACCGTTAGACAGAGTTTAATGAAAAAAGTTGAAGCCTCCAATTTAAAATCGAATGCTCAAAATAGGCTGTTAAGCGAACTGGCTAAATTTTATATTCTAACAAACTCCTTAGGTTGGACCTTAAAATATAATCAAGAAGTTATTCAAGGTATAGATCAGTTTGAACAGCTACCGGCATTAAAAAAATAACTTTAAACGGTAACTTACAACTTGTTTCTTAAGCTGCTCCAACCGCCACCATTAATAGCTTCTATTCCATGACTGTTTAACATAGATGCAGCACTAGAAGAGCGCATGCCACTTGCACAACAAGCAATTACTGGTTTGTTTAGTTTTTTAATCTCGTTAATTTTGCCTTTTAGGGCTTGAAGAGGAATGTTTTTTGAACCAGTAATAGCACCTTGGTTAAACTCTTCTTTAGTTCTTACATCAATAATGATGGCTTTTCTGGTTTGGAAATCTTTTATTTTATCTGTTTTATTTCCTCCTGTTAAAAAGTCTAATAATCCCATAATTTAATTTTTTACAAAGTTCTTTGTTTTATTTTAAACTAAATGTAACATGAGTTACAAGGCGCCTTAATTTGGTGTTTTTTAATACATTTTAAATGTTCTAATAATTCAAATAGAAGCTTCATATCTTAGTATCTATGAAACCTAAATTTGGTCTAAATGTAAAATATGCGGGCAAAGTTAGGGATTTAGAGCAAGTAATAATAAGAACTTAATCCATAGTTTTTGTAAATTTAATTTATCAGTATCTTAGTTGCCAATGAAACAGGAATCACGTAAAAACGAAATTATAGAAACGGCTGCCAAGCTTTTCAAGGAAAAAGGCTATAGTGCCGTAACCATGAGGGACATTGCTGCCGCCATGGGAATGAAGGCTGCGAGTTTGTACAACCATATTAGTTCCAAACAAGAAATTCTTAAGGAAATTATTATTGCTCTAGCCGAAGAATTCACCCAAAGCATGGAGCAAATTAAAACATCTAATAAAACCTGTATTGAAAAACTGAAAGAGATTGTTGCTCTCCATGTGTCAATAACAAGCAAAAATACCTTCGGAATGGCATCGCTAAATAACGATTGGATGCATCTGGAAGAACAATTGGATTATTATCTCAACCTACGTGTAAGTTATGAGGAAAACTTTAGAAGCATTCTTAAATCTGGAATATTAAATAAGGAAATCTCTAATAAAAACATAGAGGTTATGCTGTTTTCTATGCTTTCCACCTTACGTTCGCTATATGTTTGGATCCCGAAAAAAGAAGTCATAGATGTGAATAAATTAAGCATACAATTAAGCGATGTCCTCATTGATGGAATTTACAAATAGTTTAGATTTTATTTTGTAAATTTGTAGACCAAACTAACAAGTGTTAGTTGGTTTGATAAGGATTTAATTGTCTTATCTATTGTTTTAATAATAACTACTAACAAGCTCTCTTTCTTAAAGAAAGGGTTAGAGAAAGACTTATGGCAGATTTTTATAAATTAAAAGTTGCAGATATATATAAGGAAACAAAAGACACGGTCGTGATATCTTTTGAAGTTCCCGAAAATCTAAAAGAGACCTTTAAATTTAAGCAAGGTCAGCACTTAACGCTTCGCAAGGAAATTAACGGAGAAGACATTCGTCGTAATTACTCGCTTTGCTCAAGTCCTTTGGATAATCAATGGAAAGTAGCCGTAAAAACCATTCGTCAAGGGGTGTTTTCTAATTACGCCTTCAACGAACTTAAAAAAGGAGACGAGCTGGAAGTCATGGCTCCTCATGGGGAGTTTTCGGTTGCTTGCGAGCCGGAAAGTTCCAATAATTATATTGCTTTTGCAGCTGGAAGTGGCATTACACCTACCATATCTATTATAAAAACACATTTGCATCAAGAGCCAAATAGTACATTCAAGTTGTTTTACTTGAATCGCACTGTAAAATCCATTATCTTTAAAGAAGAGATAGAACAGCTTAAAAATGAGTTCTTTGGAAGGTTTCAAGTGTTTTATTTTTTAACAAAAGAACATCGGGATATTCCATTTTTAAATGGGCGTTTTGATAAAGAAAAGTTAGCAGTTTTAACAAAAACCTTTATAGATATTCCAGATACAGCCCATGCTTTTATTTGTGGCCCTCAGGATATGATCTTCTTAATTCGGGACGAATTACAAGCCGCTGGAATGCCTAAAGAAAAAATTCATTACGAATTATTTTTCTCAGGAAGTAGCGAAGAAGAAAATAGACATATTGCTGAAGTTCTTGAAGAAAAAATAGACGGCACCCAAGTAACTATAATAGATGCGGGAAAAGAATTCCATTTTGTCATGGATGATGATTTTGATAATATTCTAGATGGGGCTTTGGCAGCAGGAGCCGATTTGCCATACGCTTGTAAAGGAGGTGTTTGTAGTACTTGTAAGTGTAAAGTAATTGAAGGTTCGGTTAAAATGAAAGTCAATTACGCGCTTGAAGATAAGGAAGTGGCACAAAATTACGTGCTAAGTTGTCAATCTGTACCTACCAGTAAAAAAGTAGTTGTGGATTTTGATGTATAAATAGAATTAAGGGTGGAGATTGAAAGTGTCAGAATTAAAATGCAACAATCAAAAATCGTTAATCAAAAATCTTGAATGATTATGAGTGAAGAACAAATTAGGAATCTAGAAGCACAATTTGAAGCACGTATTGCACGTGACGAAAAAATTGAACCAAAAGATTGGATGCCGGAAAAGTACCGTCAAACACATATTAGACAAATGTCTCAGCACGCCCATTCTGAAGTGGTTGGAATGCTTCCCGAAGGCAATTGGATTTCCAGAGCACCTTCTTTAAGAAGAAAAGTAGCACTTTTGGCAAAAGTACAAGATGAAGCAGGGCATGGTTTATACTTGTATTCAGCTTGTGAAACTTTGGGTATTTCTCGCGATGAGTTGTACGAGCAATTACATTCTGGGAAAGCTAAATACTCATCTATTTTTAATTATCCAACCATTACTTGGGCAGATATAGGTGCTATTGGTTGGTTGGTAGATGGCGCCGCCATTATCAATCAAGTACCTTTATGTAATACCTCTTTTGGTCCTTATGCCAGAGCGATGGTTCGGGTTTGTAAGGAAGAAAGTTTTCATCAACGACAAGGGTATGAAATCATGATCAAACTAACAAGCGGAACACTAGAGCAACAAGCCATGGCTCAAGATGCCTTAGATCGTTGGTGGTGGCCAGCTTTAATGATGTTGGGCCCAACAGATGCCGAATCTGTGCATACCGAACAGTCTATGAAATGGAAATTAAAACGAAAATCAAACGACGATTTACGTCAGCAATTTATAGATCAAACGGTACCACAAGCCGATTTAATTGGGCTTACTGTTCCAGATCCGGATTTAAAGTGGAATGAAGAACGTGAGAGTTATGATTTTGGTGAAATTAATTGGGATGAATTCTGGCAAGTAGTTAAAGGCCACGGCCCAATGAATAAAGAACGCATGAAAGCTCGAGTAGGTGCATGGGAACGTGGTGAATGGGTTCGTGATGCTGCTATGGCTTACGCTGAGAAACAACAAGAAAGAAAAGAAAAACAAGTAGTTTAATAAAGAACTTGAAACTGAAGTTGAATTCGAAAAATATTCAATTTTAACTTCAATTTCAATTTAATATGTAATAATCATGTCAACAAAAAAAAATTGGCCACTTTGGGAAGTCTTTGTAAGAAGTAGAAACGGATTAGAGCATCGACATTTTGGAAGTCTTCACGCTGCCGATGCAGATATGGCCTTGGAAAATGCACGCGATGTGTATACTAGACGAAATGAAGGTGTAAGTATTTGGGTGGTAGAATCTAAAAATATTACAGCGTCAAATCCGGAGCACAATGGTGAAATGTTTGAGCCGGCACAGGATAAAGTGTATCGTCATCCAACTTTTTACGAGTTGCCGGATGAGGTGAAATATATGTAATTTGAAATTGAAGCTGAATATGAAACTGAAATAATGAATGAAAAAAGTTTGATTTGGCAGAACGGCTTGAGGATTTCGCAGCATCAATTATTCTGTTATACGATAAAAAACCTTTTTCGTATTCAGGAGACTATTTGGCTAAACAACTTATAAGATCATCGTGTTCTTCAGCTTTGAATTATGGAGAGGTTCTTGGAGCCGGAACAGATAAAGATAAAATAAACAAGTTGAGAATCTGTTTAAAGGAATTAAGAGAATCTTTACGAAACTTAAACATTCAAACAAAGGCTGGCTTATTTTCGGAAGAAAGCTTGGTCAAATTAAAAGATGAAAATGATCAATTAATTAGAATTATTGTAACAAGAATTAAAAATATTAACTGAAATTATTCGACTTCGACTTCGACTTCGACTTCAATTTCAACTCCGATTTAAAACAATGAAAAACAAAAATTTATACAAATACATTCTAGGTATTGCCGATAATAGCCTTATCCTGGGTCAGCGTCTCGGGGAATTATGTGGTCATGGCCCCAGCTTAGAAACAGATATTGCGTGTACCAATTTATCTCTTGATTTATTCGGACAAGTGCGAAGTTATTATCAATATGCAGCCAAACTTGCCGGCGAAGGAAAAACGGAAGACGATATCGCCATGCTTCGTTCAGAACGCGAATATTTAAATGTGCTTTTGGTAGAACAACCAAATACCGATTTCGCCTATTCTATGGGACGTCAGTTTTTGTTTGATGTCTATCATTTATTGCTTTTAAATGAATTGCAAAAGAGCAAAGATTTAACCTTAGCGGCCATTGCTACAAAATCGATAAAAGAAGTTAGTTATCATCAACGTTTTTCAAAAGATTGGGTTAAACGTTTAGGCGATGGAACCGAAGAAAGTAATAAACGTATGCAGGCAGCCATAGACGATTTATGGGCGTACACCGACGAATTGTTTCATCAAACAGAAGCTGATAAGGCTATGGTTATTGAAGATATAGGAGTAGATGTTACCAAGCTAAAAGATGCTTATTACCAAAAAGTAACTGAGGTACTGCAAGAAGCGACTTTAACAGTTCCTGAGTCTAAATATTTTCAAAAAGGAGGAAAGCAAGGCATCCATACAGAACATATGGGCTTTTTGTTGGCTGAACTGCAATACATGCAACGAGCTTATCCGAATATGGAATGGTAAAAGAAAAATGAATAATAAAGTTGAAATAACAAATCACGAAGTAGAAAAAGACTAAAACTTCAGATTTCGAACTTCAGCCTTCGATATTCGATATTAATTATGACAACAACAGAACAACATATCGAC
>NZ_DATGNR010000083.1:0-2051 GCF_035306605.1 Xanthomarina sp.
TGTCGAATACTTAATGGACAAACTGAAAAACGCAGTCAAAAAGACTGGAATAAAAGAAATTGCTATTGGCGGTGGTGTTTCGGCAAACAGTGGAATTAGGAAAGCTCTTCAAGATGCCGAGCAAAAATATGGTTGGAAAACGCATATTCCTAAATTTGAGTTTTGCACAGATAACGCTGCTATGATTGCTATTGTTGGCGAATTGAAATACAAGGAAGGAGATTTTGCAGACTCCAATACCGTTGCTTCAGCACGAATGAAATTTTAAGGAGAAAAAATAAACTGGCGTAGAAAAGAATCAAGGTTAAACCAACTCTAAACAACCACGCCAAAATAAACCAGAACCATGCAGCTTTTTTACAATCCTAATATTTCGGAAAACTCAAGTGATATAATCTTCGACAAAGACGAGAGTCGCCACATTACAAAAGTGCTTAGAATGAGAGAAGGCGACACTCTTAAAATCACAAACGGAACGGGATCTTTTTTTGATGCTGAAATAAGTTTAGTCACACCAAAACAATGTGTAGCTAAAATTTTAAAAGAAGAAAAGGTTGATCCTCTACTCTATCATTTACATTTGGCTGTAGCACCAACAAAATTAAACGATCGATATGAGTGGTTTTTAGAAAAAGCAACTGAAATTGGCATATCAGAAATCACACCCATTATTTGCGACCACAGCGAGCGTAAAGTAATAAAGCCTGAGCGCTACGAGAAAATTATACAAAGTGCATTAAAACAATCATTAAAAGCCCATCTGCCTGTTTTAAATGAAGCGGTTTCACTAAAGAACTTTATCGAATCTAATAGTTCGAACGATGGAATACGCTGTATTGCTCATTGTGAAGAAGACGACAAAAACTCATTGAAATCAGTATTAAAACCTAATGCCAAGGTTACAATTCTAATTGGACCTGAAGGAGATTTTTCTTCCGAAGAGATTGAGCTCTCTTTAAAAGCAGGATTTATTCCCGTTAGTCTTGGCGATTCACGTTTACGAACTGAAACTGCAGCAGTAGTAGCATGCCATAGCGTGGCATTTATCAATCAAAAATAATCTACAGCCTATCCATTTTCTTGTTAAACAACTAAAATTCAATAATCTAAGATTATATGTTTCAAAATTAATTATTGAATTATATCCTTTCTGATTTTGTATTTTTGAAACCTATGCGTCATATATTATTTTCGATTCTACTATTATTTACTTTTGGAAGCACTCTTTCCCAAGAAATTGCTGTTCTTAAGTATGGTGGTGGCGGTGATTGGTATTCAAACCCTACTTCACTCCCAAACCTAATTAGTTTCTGCAATCAAAATATAGATACCGCTATAAACGAAAAACCTGAAACCGTAACACCTGGAAGTGTTGACATTTTCGACTATCCATTTGTACACATGACAGGCCATGGAAACGTATATTTCACACCAGAAGAAGCCGAAAATTTAAACAAGTATTTGATAAGTGGCGGATTTCTTCACATAGATGACAACTATGGAATGGATCAATACGTTCGAAAAGAAATTATAAAAGTCTTTCCAAACAAAGAGCTAAAAGAACTTCCTGGCAATCACCCAATCTTTAACATACATTATAAGTTCCCTAATGGACTTCCAAAAATTCATGAACACGACGGTCTTCCACCACAAGCATTTGGGGTGTTTGAAGAAGATAGATTAGTTTTATTATACACTTATGAATCTGATTTAGGAAATGGATGGGAAAATCAAGAGATTCATAATGACCCGCCAGAAGTGAGGTTGAAGGCTTTACAAATGGGAGCTAATATTATAAAATACGTTTTTGAAAACTGATATTTAAGAAGCTATAATTTCTTTATTACGTTAACAATAATTTGATTTTTCCTAATAACTGAATAGAGTATATTTACGAAGTGAAAACCACCGCCGAATCAATAACCTATGGAATTCTAAAAGCAATAGCTGTAGTAGCTGGTGTTTTGTTTTTGTTTTGGTTTCTCTATAAAATCCAAGCCCTCATTCTTTTTATAGGCTTGGCATTTGTTGTCTCCCTTATTGGTCGACCG
>NZ_DATGNR010000084.1:0-25852 GCF_035306605.1 Xanthomarina sp.
TATTTCCTTGACGATGCAGTTCAACAGGAAATATTTATTACTTCTCTTATTAGGTGGTTTTGCTATTTCCAATATTATCTCAGGACTCGTTTACGATTACACCATCATCATTATACTTAGAGTTATTGGTGGTATTTGTGCTGGTGTTATGTGGCCAATGATTGCTGCTTATGGAATGAGGCTGGTGGATGAAAAGCATCACGGTAAAGCAATTGCAGTAATTATGGCAGGAACAACTTTGGGGATTAGTGTGGGGATGCCGATAATGACAACCATTGGGAATGATTACGGATGGCGAACAGAATTTATTGGGCTTGGTGCATTTATCCTTGCTATTGCCGTAGTTAGCTTTTTTGCCTTGCCCTCAACCCCAGGAGAAAAACTAACTAAAAGCTCCTCGCCATTGGCATTACTAAAAATACCGGAAGTGTTAATAATACTGTTACTTACATTACTCGGTGTAATTGCTCACTATGGTGTTTACGTGTATATCACTAGTCTTGTAAATGAAATTCAGTTGGCAGGTGGTGTGGAAATGGCACTATTATTTTTTGGAATAGGATCGTTAATTTCAGTCTTGATAGCTATAAAATACACCGATAAATATTTAAGACTACTAACCATAGCCATGTTTGGGTTGATCATTATTTCCATGGTTATCTTCCTGATGTTTGGAGGCGCTACCGGAATTGGACATTTCGCCTTCTTTCTATGGGGAGTTTCCTTTGGACCATTAGTAACCTTATTGCAGGCAGCGGTGAGCAGACAGGTAGAAACCGCTAAAGATGTGGCCACATCGGTTCAATCTTCCGTTTTCAACCTATCAATTATGATAGCCTCATCTGCGGCAGGACTTCTATTGGGTATATACTCTCCTATGAGTTTGGTGTATCTTGCAATTGCACTGTCCATTCCTGGAATTATAATTTCAGTATTTGCTAAAAAGGCTTTAAATTAAACGGAAATGAGTGAAATTCCATAAGTAAATAAATATGAAATGTAGGTTTCAATACATTATAGACTGTATATTTGTATACCCTTATTTCAAAGATGATAAAATTTAAATCATTCAAAAAGAAAGTATAAATCCTTTAAATAAAATATAAATGAAACTTGCTGAAGGGCTTTTATTAAGAGCCGATCTTTTAAAAAAAATAGAACATCTTCAAAACAGAATTAGGCCTGTTTTAATTGTTTCAGACGATAAACTTCCTCAGGAAGATCCAGATAAATTACTTGCTCAATTAAGAAAAGCAATACAAGATTTAGAGTCATTGATTATTAGAATAAATAAAACCAATAATGAAACCATAATTGATGGGGAAGGCCCCCTTATGGAAGCCCTAGCTAAAAGAGACTCCTTAAAAATGCTTTCTGAAAAACTGCGAAATATTAGATATGCAGCTCAAATAAATAATAGCGGAGATTCTAATCTGAAAACCACGATAGATATTAAAAAGCTACAAACAGAAATGGACCAAACAGGAAGAGCGTTTAGAGAAATTGACAGCAAAATTCAAGAAATAAACTGGCTGACAGAATTAAAAGAATAAGCCGAAAGGCGGAATGATCGGGGCGAGTGCCAGCCCCTTTTTTTAAGTATAGTTTTCGGGGCAAATTGAAAACGCTACTTGACATAGCTACTTGGGTTGTAGCAAAATTGTACTGTTTAGGACCCATTACTGCTAACATATTACAGATGTACATTGTAAAATTTACTACCAGGTACTGACCGATCATTCTTTTTTATATCAAAGAAAACCCAAGGAAGAATTAGAACCGACTTACTTCGATCCGTGAATGGATTTTCTATAGGCTATACCCCATTTAGCCAATTCATTAATTAAAGGAGCAAGCGTAGCACCGTATGCTGTTATAGCATATGCAACCGTTATGGGTTTTGTGTTCATAACTGTTCGGCTGATTAAATGATTCATTTCTAAATCTTGGAGTTCCTTGGAGAGCATTTTAGTACCAATACCATCTACTTCTCTCAACAAATCCATAAATCCTAATTTATTACCCTCTATAAGCGTTCCTAAAATGTGGAACTTCCATTTTCCAGTCAATATGCTCATAGTATCACTAATTGCTTGCATTCTAACTTGACATACCGGGGTGTCATTTATTACGGCTTTCTTTTTCATGGTTTTCAATGTATATAAAATTGTATGTGGTAGTTCCCTTGAGGAAACCACTTCCCAAAAGGAAATGCATATCAAATATAAACTTTAATCACCTTATATTTGTGTAAATAGCAAATCTTCTATGATAATGAATTGAGAATATCATTATGACCAAGAAACTTTACCTAATAGCATTATTAATTCCTCTGCTAAGCATTGTGGCTTCACAGGGACAAACAAAAATAAATATTATGAATAACGAAACATCAAAAAATAATCCGCTTTTATGCGATATAGAAACTGGAATGTGTGAAACTTCTGAAGCAAACACAGATACCACATCACAAAACAACATACAATCAACTAAAAAATCAATCAGAGTCATTTATTATACAGATCCTATTTGTTCTTCTTGTTGGGGAATAGAACCTCAATTGCGCAAACTTAAATTAGAGTATGGAAATGCCATTGAAATTGAATATAGAATGGGAGGTTTATTACCTGATTGGAGTTACAATAATGGAGGTATAGGAAAACCATCAGACGTTGCTCATCATTGGGATGAGGTAAGCTTGCATTACGACATGCCTATCGATGGCGATTTATGGTTAGAAGACCCATTAGATTCATCATATCCACCTTCCATAGCTTATAAAGCTGCACAAATGCAGAGTGAAGAAAAAGCCAATTTGTTTATGCGTGAAATTCGTGAAATGGTTTTTTTACAAAAGAAAAATATAGCTAAATGGGAGCATTTAGAAACGGCAGCTAAAGTGGTAGGACTTCATACGAAACAACTGAAAACAGATTTTGATACGAAGGCGAAAGAATTATTTACAGAAGATTTAAAATTAGGAAGACAACTCGGAGTTAGAGGTTTCCCAACCATGTTCTTTTTAGACGAATCAGGTAATCAAGAAATGGTTTACGGAGCAAGACCTTATGCTTTTTACGAAATGGCCATTCTAAAGCTTAATCCAAATGCCACAAAAAGTGAATACAGTAAAACTTGGGAAAAACTATTCGCTATCTACCCAACACTAACTGCTAAAGAGTTTTCGGAACTATCTGGTACGCCAAGAATTGAAAGTGAAAACATCTTGAATGATTTGACTAATCAAGGAAAACTAGAGAAAATGACAACAAAAAACGGAGCCATTTGGATGTCTAAATAAAACATTACAAAAACATCTCCATTCGTGCTAAAAAACTTTAATTATAAATACAAATAGCACAAGGGAAAGCTATATAATCGAGTAACAAGACTCGTAATATCTTTAAAACACTAAGATTTGATACTGCTTATTAAAATCTTAGTGTTTTTCTTTTAAAGGTCTCAAGCAATCTTTTATAAATCCAATAACATAGGTTATGTTTAGGCAAAACTAGGCCTCCCACACAATTTTATTTTCATGATTAAACCAATCTAAATAATAATCCTTATAGGTATGGTTTATTTCGTTCCTTTTGATTTTTAAAGTAGGAGTAAGGAGGTGGTTTTCCTCAGACCAAACCTCTTTTGTAATTATAACAAGGGTAGTTACTTTTTCATAGTTAGGAAGGTCCTTATTTAAATTCACTAACAAATCTTCCAACGATGCTTCAATAATACCTTTTGGTTTACCTATAGCATCTTCAGAAAGCTGAATTAAAGCAATCGGATTAGGTAAACCTAAACCAACAACACAAACTTGCTCTATAAAATCGTTTTCTAAAATGGTTTCTTCTATAGGATTTGGTACTATGTATTTCCCTTTAGACGTTTTAAACGCGTCTGACTTTCTACCAGTAATTATTACAAATCCTTCCTCGGTTATATGACCAATATCACCACTATACATCCAGTCGTCTTTTAAAACCTCATTGGTTTTTTCAGGATCCTTATAATAGCCTGTCATCATATACGGTGTTTTAATTAAAACTTCACCTTCTTTTGGATCTATTTTAAGCTCTGCAAAAGGGACTACTTTACCTACTGAGTCGTAAGGCGAATTTAAATCGATGGAGTTAGTTATTGAACCACAAAGCTCTGTCATTCCATAAGCCTCAATCAAATGTATGCCTAACTTCTTGTAGAACTCTTTTAAGAAGGCCGGGGTAATCGCTGCACCAGTAGCCGCAACCTTTACATGATTTAATCCTAAACCTTTTAGTATTTTGTTTTTAATAAATGTCCTTAAAATGGGTACTTTTAAATAAAATTCTAGTTGTTTTTTAGGAACTTTTTCTAGAATACCTAAGTAGAACTTATTCCAAATTCTTGGAACAGAAAAGAATAGAGTAGGTTGAGTGCCTCGTAAATTTTTTACAAATGTGTCGATGTTTTCAACAAACGATATGGAACCTCCTACAGTGATTGCAGTAGTTTCCACACCAATGCGTTCTCCAGCATGATTTAAAGGTAAATAAGAAAAGAAACGTGAATTTTTTATATGAAATAGCCCAACCCAACTAGTCTGTTTTTCATGTTCCATAATTAACGCGGGCGATCGATGTATGTGCATGACGCCTTTTGGTAGTCCTGTGGTACCAGAGGTGAATAAAATGGTCCATAAATCATCCAAGTTTGGAATGTAATTTTCTTCTAATGGTTGACTTTCTTTAATAAGTTCGTCCCAATCTAATCCTATTGGAATTTCTGCATTTTCTGGATATTGTGGAAATTTAATAACTTTTAACCCTTCAGGAAGAACTTCTTCTTTGGTTCCCCATTCATCTAATTTACCAACAAAAAGACCTTTCAAATCACTTAAACCAATAACGGTTTTTAATTGATCTTTAGGCAAACTGGCATAATAGGGTACAGAAACAAAACCGCCCATGTGAATGGCTAAATCTGCTAACACCCAATGGTAACAGTTTTTAGAATAGATGCCTACATGATCACCTTTTTGTAGTCCTTGATGGTGTAAAGCTGTTGCCATTTTTCGGGCTTCTAGTCCCGCTTCTTTAAAAGTCAGTGTCGTCCATTTGTTTCCAAAGGGCTGTCTTAAAAAAACGGTGTCAGGTGTGTTTTCTTCCCAGAAATAGAAATATTCAATAATACTTTTTATAGAGGTGTTTTTCTCTTGCATATGCTTATAATTATTTATCGGACAACACTTTACTAAATAAAGAACTGCGAGTTAGGGCTTGTTTTTTAATATGGTATTAATGAAACCCATACTATTTAGTGGGGCTTTCTCGTAAAATGTTTTATTGAGGAAATCTAACTAATAAATAATACAGGTTTCATTGAATGCTTAACTTTTTTATCCTTAGTTAAAAAAGATAAGAAGCATCTTAGCCGAAAATGCTTTGTAACTTCATGGCTACAGACATATCGCCTTTAATTTTTACTTTTCCACCCATTACAGCAGCCATCGGATTTAATTCACCTTTAGTAAGTGCTAAAAAGTCTTCAAAGCTTGTTTCAATAACACACTCTGCTGCATCATTGCTGGTAGAAACTTGGTTGACATCTCCTTTGCCATCAATGTATAATTGCTCATCGCCAAAATCGAATTTAAGGGTGTGTCCGATTGGTTCTACTTTTGCTGTTTTAACTTTAATGACGTCTAAAATTGTTTCTAATTGCGTACTCATAGTGTTTTCTGTTTTTAAATTAGTATTCGATTTATTTTCGTTTTTATTTTCTGTGTTTTTATCATAGCTCACATCATCAATAATCATTTTGGCGATAATCTCTCGCATAATTTCTGAGGTCCCACCACCAATAGTTCCAATGCGGCTATCTCTAAACATTCTGGCAATTTTGAATTCTTCCATATAACCATAGCCGCCAAAAGATTGTAAACATTGGGTCATCGTTTTATCGGAAAGTTCTGTTGCTAATAATTTCGCCATAGAACTTTCTTTAACGGCATACTTTCCATCATTATGAAGGCGGGAGCAGTGCAATACAAAGTGTTTACAGGCTTCAATTTCTGATGCCAATTGCGCCATACGATGTCTTAAGACTTGGAACTTGTTAATTGGTCGATTAAAGGCAGTCCTTTCAGACATGTATTGCAAGGTGTACTCCAAAGCTGATTCGCTGGCAGCATAGCCCATAATAGCGCCAACCAAACGTTCTAGTTGTAGTCCTCCCATTAAATAATAGAAGCCTTGTCCTTCCTGTCCGATTAAGTTTTCTTTTGGAACTTTTACGTTATCAAAAGAGAGTTCGGCAGTATCAGAAGCATGCCATCCTAGTTTCTTTAATTTTGTTTTTTGAATGCCTGCAGCATCTAAATCGACCACCAAAAGACTAACGCCTCCAGGACCGGCACTGACATCTGTTTTTACAACACAAATGACGAAATCACCATAAACGGCATTGGTAATAAATGTTTTAGATCCGTTAAGAATATAGTGGTCGCCTTCTAAAGTGGCTGTGGTTTTAATATTCGCCACATCCGATCCAGCTGAAGGTTCGGTAATAGCAATCCCACTGATAGCTTCACCAGAAATTAACTTAGGAAGGTATTTTTCTTTTAATTGTTGCGACCCGTGTTTTAAAATATACGGCCCAGACATGTATTGCACAACTGCTTGGGTGATGGCAAAACCGCCGGAAAATACTTTAGCGATTTCTTCAACAAAAATAACGTCGTAAAAGAAATCTAAGTCGGAACCACCAAACTCCTCAGGAAAGCCTAATCCTAAAAAGCCTAAGTCGCCCATTTTTTTCCATACGTCTCTTGGAATTCGTTGCTCTTCTTCCCAAGTGTCTATGTTCGGAATGACCTCTTTTTTCATGAATGCTCTCAAGCTTTCTTGAAACATGAAATGTTCCTCGGTAAAATGATAATTGCTCATTTGTATAAGTTTATAATTTGTATTTATTTTCTTCGATAAAGTGTTTGGCAACCACTTTTCTTTTTTCTATAATATTTTCAGCAGGCATTTGAATCAGCTTTTTAATGGCTTTAAAACTCATTACCGCCATAGTTGGATCTGTACAGGCGTATATAACTTCTTGGGCAGCCTCATTTATGGTTTTAGCCGAATCGTACATAAAAATGCTGGTCATCGCTTCACGTAATTCTGTTTGATGAGCATGGTTTTTAATACTTCTTAATACCACACTTTCAAGAATATAAACTTGGGAAATGATATCGGAAAGTCTAGACAAAACCTCTTGTTCTTTTTCGATCTCCTGTTGAAATTTTTGCATGGCTTGACCACAGACTAACTGAGCAACCATTTTACAATTGTTTAAATAGGCTAAACTAAAGTCAGTAAAGGATAGAGTAGGGTCGGCAGGTGTTAGCTTTCCTGCTTGTAAGTCGCCAAAGGTTTTCATTACGGTTTCCATTAATGGAATGTTTCCTTTGTAGGCCAATTTTAAAATAGTTCCTGGAATTAATAGGCGATTAATCTCATTGGTGCCTTCGTAGATTCTGTTGCCTCGAATATTTCTATATAAAACAGAAATATCACTTTCACCGGAGTAACCCATACCACCGTGAATTTGAAGGGCTTCATCAACTACAAATTGCTCCACTTCAGAGCCAAAAACCTTAATAATGGCACATTCTGTGGCATATTCTTGAGCAACTTTTTGTTTGGATTGTAATTCGTTGGACGATTCTGATAAATAGACATCATACATCACATCCATATCTCCAGATAAGCGGTTCCAACCGGATTCTAAAGCGTAGATGGAAACAGCCATCTTGGCTATTTTCTCTTGGATAGCGCCAAATGAGGCGATAGTTTGATTAAACTGAACGCGTTGATTGGCATAAGTAACGCCAAGTCTAAAAGCTCTTTTTGAAATTCCAGATCCTGCGATACCAATAAACAGTCGACCAAGATTTAAGGCATTCATGGCAATTTTAAAGCCTTTGTTGCGTTCTCCCAAAAGATTTTCAACAGGAACTTTAACACCTTCAAAAAATACCTGTCGCGTAGAAGAACCATGGATTCCCATTTTGTTTTCTTCAGGACCTAATGTGACACCCCAAGCTTTTTCAACTATCAAACAGGATAAATTTTCATCTCCATCTATTTTGCAAAACACAGAGAATACATCGGCAAAACCTGCATTGGTAATCCACATTTTTTGCCCGTTAAGGATATAATGTTTTCCATCAGCCGATAGGGTTGCTTTCGTCTTACCTGAATTAGCATCCGAACCAGCTCCTGGTTCAGTTAAACAATAGGAGCATTTAATTTTTCCGGCAATAATACCACTTAAGTACTTTTCTTGTTGTTCTGGGGTGCCGTAAAAGAGTATGGTATTGATACCCAATCCTCGTTGAACGCCCATAGATTGTGAAAACGCAAAACTATCCGACATAACTTCGGAAGCCGCCATATCTGTTTTAATATTGCAACCCATACCACCAAATTTCTCAGGTACAGATAAACCCAAGAATCCTAGTTCACCTAACATTTCTAATTTTTCTGGTGCGATTTTGGTTCCTTCTTTGGTGTCAAAAACGTCTTTTAAAGGTTCAATCTCTCTATTTAGAAATTCTCTTACAGATGCTCTAATAAGTAGTTGGTCTTCGGTATAGTCTTCAGGTGTAAAAACACTATCGTATTCAGGCGTGTATATTAAAAATGCGCCACCATGTATCAGTTGTTTTGTACTCATCAGTTTATGGGTTTAAGAAGGATTTTAACACGTTTGGTAAGCCCATTTTATCATAGTTTAAGTGCTGCGCACCATCCACATATAATGAAATACCTGTGATATAGGATGCCAACGGACTCGCTAAAAACGCAACGGCATTAGAGATGTCTTTTACGTCGCCAAAACGCTTTAATGGAATGGCTTTTTTAGCTTCAGCAAACATGTCTTTAACAGATTGTGGATAGGTATCTAAACCGCTTGATTCTATGATGCCTGGAGCTACACAGTTGATTCTAATATTAAAATCGCTCCACTCTTGAGCTAAAGTTTTAGTGATGTTTTCTACACCAGCTCGGGCAGCTCCCGTATGAATCATTCCTGGGAAGCCACGATGCATGTCCACAACAATATTGACGATATTTCCTTGTTTTTGAGGAATGAAAAAAGCATTGGCCATGTCACGAATCATATAAAAGGTGCCGTTTAAATTGTTGTTGATGACAGCGTTCCAACCTTTATCATTTAAATACTCTGCAAGCACAGGAAATTGGCCTCCAGCATTATTTACTAATACATCCAGTCTGCCATGTTTTTCTTTAATCATGGCTGCTAATGCTTGAATCTCTTCAGTATTTCGAATATCACATGCTTGATAATTGACAGGTCCAAATTCAGAAAGTTTTTCAGCGGCTTCCTTTAGTGGAGCTTCTTTGCGTGAGCAAATAATAACTTTAGCTCCCAATTGAAGCATGTCCTTTGCGATTTGAAATCCGATGCCTGACCTTCCGCCAGTGACTAATACAACTTGATCTTTAAAGGTATTTGATTGAAACATAGTAGGTCTATTTTAAAGGAATATTTAGCATGGCTCTTGCTTCTTCGATACTAGCAATCTCTCTACCTACAGATTTTGCTAAGGTGGCGCCTGCTTCAACTAATTCGCCATTCGATTTAGCCATATCGCCGTTTGGTAAGTAAAAATTATCTTCTAAACCAACTCTAAAATTCCCGCCCATGGCTGCGGCAATAGCCGAGAGTTGCCATTGTTTTCTGCTAATCACAATCGATTGCCAAAAAGCACCTTCTGGCACTTGTTTAATTTGATGGATTAAGTTTTCTGGAGTGGCGTCAATGCCTCCCAAAACACCCATAACTAAACTGTAACAGGCGTTATCTGGCAACAATCCCATTTGTTTTAAAGGCTGTGCATTTCTGATATGACCCGTATCAAAACATTCCATTTCCGGACAAATATGGTTCTCGTTCATGGTTTCAACTACCTTAATCATGTCATCAAATGAATTTTCAAAAACACCATTCCAAATAAATTGCTTGGCGCTTTTAGAAAAAATGGCATAGTTCATACTTCCCATATTAAAAGCTGCCATATCTGGTTTAGTAGCTGGTAAATGCTTTAAACGATCTTCAATAGTAAGACCAATAGCGCCTGTAGAATAATTGATAATAACGTCTTTGGAGTGCTTTCTTACCTCGTCAGTAATTTCTTGAAAAACCTCTGTTCTCCATGAAGGCATCCCATTATCTTCTCGGGCATGAATATGAACAATAGCTGCACCGGCATCCACCGCACGTTTTGCTTCTAAACCTAATTCTTTAGGTGTATAAGGAATGTACGGACAGTGATTTCTGTTGGTAGCAGCACCTGTTAATGCAGCGGATAAAATGAGTTTTTTGTAAATCATAATTCTATATTTTTATTGGTCAGACCAATTTGGTTTTCTTTTTTCTTTAAAGGCTAACATGCCTTCTTGTGCGTCTTTAGACATAATGGTTTTTTGAAGCATTTGCATTAAGTACGCATGTTCAGACTTCGTTTTATTGATATAATCTGCTGCTTCTAATCCCAAGCGGATAGCCGTAGGGGAGTTCTCAAGAAGCTTATTAATAATAGAATTCACAGTGTCATCTATGGTTTCCTTGCTTGTCAAATGTGTAACTAAACCATATTCAAAGGCCTTATTAGCATCTATGGTGTCGCCATTAATACACCAATCAATAACTTTCCGTTTGGGCATGACGTCTAAAAGGGATGCCATAACTTGAAAAGGAAACAAACCACGTTTTACTTCTGGTAAGCCTATTTTCACATCCTCAGTACAAACCACATAGGTTGGTCCTGCAAGAAAAAAGAGTCCACCAGCAAAAACATCGCCTTCTATTTTGGATATCACCGGTTTATGTACTTGATTAAAAAGTTCTCCCAATAATATCTCCTGATCTGATTTTGGGATCGAAGATTCAAAATTGCCAACCATGCCCATAAAGGCTTTTAAATCGGCACCAGAACAAAACACATCTCCTAAAGCGTTAATCACAACAGCTCTTACAGCATTTGTTTGTTTTGCGAATTGCAGGGCAAAAGCAATTTCTTGAACCATGTGTGGGTGAATCGCATTTTTCTTTTCCGCTCTATCTAATGTGAGCGTCAAAACCTGGGCTTCAAATTTTAATTGAATGAAGGCATAGGTTTGCTCCAAGGCTTTATCGACAAGGTCTTTATTAAATAACTCCATAATTACTTACTGTTTATTTTTAGTAATAAATGATCTACTTCAACATTCTGACCTTCTTCCACAAAAACTTCTTCGATGGTTCCATCTTCTTCTGCTACCAGGGTACTTTCCATTTTCATAGAGGAAATCACGATTAAAGGATCATTTTCTTTCACCACATCACCAGGGGCAACAAGTAGCTTGATGATTTTTGAAGGCATAGGAGAGCTGTAACCACCTTTTTCTTTTTCTTTCTCCTTAATCGGGAAACGATCTAAACGCCTTACTTCCACATTTCCAATGGAAGGCGTATGAATAAAGGTGAGTTGGTCTTTCACACAAATAGTATAGGATTTTTGAAGTCCGTTGCTGCTTAAGCGAATGCTGTCTTCAGAACAACTAATGATTTCACAACGACGTTTTTCATCATGAATAAGCACTTCAAAATGAGCGTCTAAATAGCGATACTGAACGGTGATGTCTTCGTCATTGATAACAAGCGTTTCTTTTTGATGCTCGTAAAAGTTATTCCGCCATCCTGAAGGAATAGCTCTTAATTTGGTTCGTTGATGTTCTCTTTGTTGCCAATTGTATAAGGTAGCAACTATAGCTAATTCTTCTTTATCTTGCTGCTTCAAGCTTTTTATAGCCGATAAATCGAGTTTGTTTTCAATGAAGTGAGTATCATACTTTCCAGCAATAAAATCTTCATTATTTATGATGGTTTGTAAGAAGGCTAAATTTGTTTTTGTGCCTTGACAAATCGTGTTTTTTAGCACGTAATTCAATTTGTTCAGCGCTTCAGTTCTATTCCTGTCGTGCACAATAATTTTAGCAATCATCGGATCGTAATGCATCGAAATTTCGGAACCTGTTTGTATGGCAGATTCCACTCGTAATCCGTCTACTTCCGGATAGCTTAGTTTATGTACGGTTCCAGTAACTGGTGCAAAATTGTTATCTGCATCTTCGGCATACAATCGCACTTCAATAGCGTAACCCTTGCCTTTGATGTCTTCTTGCTTTACTTGCAATGGCATTCCTTTGGCAGATTCGATTTGCATTTTAACTAAGTCCAAATCGGTAATTTCTTCTGTAACCGGATGCTCTACTTGCAATCTGGTGTTGACTTCCAAGAAAAAGAAGTCGTTGGTGGACGCATCAAAAATAAATTCCACCGTTCCAGCATTGTCATAATTCAGGGCTTTAACCGCGGCAACAGCCACGTCGCCCATACGCTGCCTTAATTCTTGACTTAAAACAGGAGAGGGGCTTTCTTCAACCACTTTTTGATAACGTCTTTGTATGGTGCATTCTCGCTCTAAAACATGAATAACATGACCGTGTTGGTCACCAAATACCTGAAACTCGATATGCCTCCCAGAAGCGATATATTTTTCCACCATTAAATCGTCATTTCCAAAAGCATTCATAGCTTCTCTTTTTGAGGAAATAATGGCATGATCTAATTCTTCTTCTTTATGCACGATGCGCATCCCTTTTCCACCACCACCATAAGTGGCTTTTAACAAGAGTGGAAAACCAATTTTTAAAGCTTCATCTTTTAAAGTTTTGGTAGACTGATCTTTACCTTTATAGCCTGGAATGGTGGGCACGTTCGCTTGTTCCATAATAGCTTTCGCTTCGGCCTTAGACCCCATGGCTCGTATGGCTTCTACATTTGGACCAATAAAAATGAGATTCTCTTGGTTACAACGCTCTGCAAAATCTGGATTTTCTGATAAAAATCCGTAGCCAGGATGAATGGCATCTGCTTGAACTTGTTTTGCGGCTGCAATGATTTTATCTTGATTTAAATAGGAAGCTGCTGGTTCAGAATCACCAATATGAATGGCAAGATCTGCTTCTTGTACATAGGGAGCATTTTTATCGGCATCGGCATAAACAGCCACAGAAGTTATGCCCATTTGTTTACAGGTTCTAAAAATGCGCGACGCAATTTCTCCTCGGTTTGCAACTAAAATTGTATGGATTTGTTTCATGCTATTGAGTTCCTTTTAATGTCTCCAAACACCATAACTGTTGGTGCCTTTAATTTCTTGATTGTATAAAACAGCTAAACAAAAGCCGAGATAATTCCGAGTTTCTTTGGGGTCGATAATCCCATCATCCCAAAGTTCAGACGTAGAATGCCATGCCGAGGATTTTGATTCGGCTTCGGCAACCAACATGGCTTTAATCATATTGGTTTGCTCAGGATTATCAGGAAGTCCTTTGGCTTCATTGGATGCTTTTTGAATAATTTCCATCACACCCGCCAATTGTTCTGAGCCCATCACACCAATCTTAGAATTGGGATAAGCAAACAGAAAATTAGGCTCAAAAGACCGTCCGTTCATACCATAATTACCAGCGCCGAAGGAACTTCCAATCATTAAAGTGATAGAAGGAACTTTAGAGTTGGAAACGGCATTGATTAATTTGGCGCCGTTTTTTATAATACCGCCTCGTTCATATTCTTTACCAACCATATAACCGGTTGTATTCTGTAAGAAGAGTAGGGGAATGTTCTTATGATTGGACAACTGAATAAACTGCGCGCCTTTGTTGGCGGATTCAGAAAAAATAACACCATTGTTTCCAATGATACCAACGGGATAGCCATTTATTTTAGACCACCCACAAACCATGGTACTGCCATATTCTGCTTTAAATTCAGCGAATTCAGATCCATCCGTAATCCGCATAATGAGTTCTCGAACATCAAAAGGGGTTTTGATATCGGCAGGAACCACACTTAATATTTCTTCTGAAGGATATAAAGGAGTTTTAATATCGTCTGAAGGAATAAAATGCGGTGTTGTTTCTGGCACAAATTCCATAATTTCTCTAGCAATGCGAATGGCATCCAACTCATCTTCTGCCAAATAATCTGAAACCCCAGATACTCTACTATGCATTTCTGCTCCTCCTAATTCTTCATCGGTAGCAATTTCATTGGTTGCCATTTTTACTAAGGGCGGTCCCGCTAAAAACACTTTGGCTGCTTGTTTTTGAAATATGGAATAATCAGACATTCCAGGTATATAAGCACCACCAGCAGTAGCATTACCAAAAACAACAGCAATGGTGGTAATACCTAATTCAGAGCGTCGCGTAATTTCTCTAAAACCTTCGCCACCATAATTAAATATTTTGGCTTGGTCAGGTAAATTGGCTCCGCCACTTTCTACTAAATTAATGGTTGGTAATTTGCATTCTCGTGTAATATCACCAATTCTTAATCCTTTAAAAACAGTGGCATAATCTACAGAACCTCCTTTACGAGTGCCCACATTGGAGTTGATCATGCAAAACTTGCCGTGAACTAAACCGATTCCTGAAACACTTGTTCCTCCAGCACCAAAGCCGTTTTTGTTGTTCATGCCGGCTAATGGTAGCAATTCTAAAAAAGGACTGTCTCTATCCAAAAGCAATTCAATGCGTTCTCTGGCTAGTAGTTTTTCTCTTTTTCGGGCTCTAGTGATGTGTTTTTCATCCCCTTGATAACGGCCTTCTTGATATTTTTTATTCAATTGGTCAACTAAGTCCACCATCTTCTGATAGTTTTCTTTGCTGGCCGCAGAGTTGATATTAACTTTTGATATTAAAACACCCATCTTAAAATTGTATTTGTATTAAAGTTGTATGCATCCTTGTTTTATGCTGATGTTGAAGCATATTTTTTCTCATCAACGATCATTTTTGAAATAATTTCACAAAGGATTTCTGAGGTGCCACCACCAATTTGGTTTAATCGCGCATCGCGCCACATACGTGCTAGTGGATAGTCTTCCATAAAGCCATTCCCGCCAAACATTTGCAAGCATTCAAAAGTGACTCTATCCAGCATTTGCGTACAGACCAATTTGGCCATAGAGGCTTCCTTTACTAGATATTCTCCTTTACTATGACGGTCGTATATGCTGTACAAAAACTGTTTGTTACAGGCTATTTCTGCGGACATTTGTGCGATGCGATGTCTCAACACCTGAAACTCCTTGATTTTCTTGCCAAAAACAGCTCTCTGATTCATATAATCTAAAGTCAGTTCGATGGCGTATTCTGCACCAGATACAGATCCTGCTGCTATGGATAAGCGTTCAGAAACAAAATGCTGCATGATGTAAAAAAAGCCGTGGTTTTCTTCTCCCAACAAGTTTTCTACAGGAACTTTCACGTTGTCTAAACCTATTTCTCCGGTATCTGAAGCTCTCCAACCTAGTTTATTTAACTTGGAAGCACTCACTCCTTTTCGGTCGCGTTCTATCAACATCATACTAATGCCATAATATCCTGCCTCAGGATTGGTTTTAACAGCAGCAACAATATAATCGCTATTCACGCCATTGGTGATAAATGTCTTTGCTCCGTTAATAATATAATAATCGCCGTCTTTTACAGCAGTTGTTCTAATCGATTTGACGTCTGAACCGGTATCTGGTTCGGTGACTGCTAAACAGCCAATAAGTTTACCTTCATTACCAGCCGTTAAATATTTTAGTTTTTGTGCTTCACTTCCTGAGCCGTTCACATGGACCATGGCTAAGAAGAAATGCGCGCCCATAGCGGCTGCAAACCCACCAGAGTTGATTCGTGATAGTTCTTCGTGTAAAACGACTTCGTACCAAATATCTAAATCGGAACCGCCATATTTCTCTGGGAATCGAAGTCCGAAATACCCCATGGCTCCAAATTTCTCGTAGACCTCACGTGGGACTTCACCATCTTTTTCCCATTGATCTAGATTTGGAATAACTTCTCGCTTTAAAAAATCCTTTACTGACGCTCTAAATAAGTCGTGTTCTTCATTGAAAGGGGATGGGTATGTTTTTTTGGTATTTGTGTAGTCTTTTTTATCAATAACAACCTTAGCAATAAGGTCTTTCATCATTTCTGAAGAACCTGCGCTAATGGTTCCAGCGCGCGTATCTCGATACATTCTAGCCAGAGGATGATCGTCCATAAAGCCACTACCGCCAAAAATCTGCAAACATTGTGTAGCTACTTTTTCGTGTAATTCTGTCGCAATTAATTTAGCGGATGCAATCAGCTTTACATCAGAAATACCTTCATGATACAAGTTGGCACAGTGATAACTGAAGGCTTTTAAGGCTTGTACTTCAGAGGTTAATTGGGCTATTTTATGACGTAAAACTTGAACTTTATTTAAGTTTTTTCCAAAAGTTTTTCTCTTCGCCATATAACGTAACGATTCGTCTAGGGCATATTCCATACTCGCAATAGCACTTGGCACCAAACATAAACGCTCTAGTTGTAAGCCGTTCATTAGGTATTCAAAGCCTTTGCCTGCTTCACCAATTAGGTTTTCTTTAGGCACTTTTACGTTGTCAAAAGTCAAGCTGGCGGTATCAGAAGATTGCCATCCTAGTTTTTTTAATTCAGTTTTTTGAATGCCCTCAGCATCTAAATCAATCACCAACAAACTAATACCTTTAGATCCAGCTTCTAAATCTGTTTTTACCGCGGTTACAGCAAAACTCCCTTGAATACCATTAGTAACAAATGTTTTGGTTCCGTTTACAATATAATGGTCATCCTTGGGGTCTGCAGTCGTTTGAATATTTGCGATATCTGAACCCGCTTCTGGCTCTGTAATAGCAATACAGCTTACTTTTTCACCAGAAATAATGCCTGGTAAATAACCGGCTTTCAATCGGTCTGAACCATAGTTTAATAGATAGGGGCCGGACATATATTGTACCACTTGCTGTGTGATAACTAAGCCGCCAGAATTCATTTTACCTAGTTCTTCATTAAAAATCACCTCGTAGAAAAAAACTAATGCTTGACCTCCGTATTTTTTAGGATAAGACAAACCTAGAAATCCTTGGTCCCCCATGCTTTTCCAAAGGGAAAGTGGAATTCTACCAGCTTCTTCCCATTCAGAAATGTAAGGTTGCACGTTTTTGCTAAGAAAATCACTTAAGCGCTGTCTGAATTCTTTATGTTCTTTTGAAAAATCTGTCATGATTAAAACGAAATGTGTTTATCGATGTTGATATCAAATGCTTCTCCCAAATTGTCTAAATAATCTGCGCCAAAAAAGGCTGTCATGGAGGTCTTTCCTTTATCGGTGAAGTGGGGTAGAAGTATAGACCAAATAAGGGCTTCACCATCTTCTCTACTTTGTTCGCCTCTTATTATTTGTTGAGCCGACCAGAAAAAAGCTATCATCCAAACTAAAAGAGCAATGTTGTGGTAAGCACCTTTAAAAGGCTCAGGTTTCATGTTGCCGATAGAAATAGCAAAGGCAATGGCTTTTTTATTATCAAGTATAGTTTGTTTGGTCATTTCACGAAACTGTTTAATAACCATAGGGTGTTTCATAACCTGGGAGTCCAAAAAGATAAACGCGTACTCTTTTTGAAAACGATAATATAATTGGACCTCATTATGAAGATTCTCAAATGAAGGTAAAGCTCTAGATTTGTCCCTTTCTGTGGCAATTTTCTTCCACATCGAGTCTGTAATGGCTTTTAGAAGATCGTCTTTGGTCTTATAATGATAGGTAAGATTCCCTCTAGTCATCTCTAAATGACCTGCAATTTCATTTAAGGAAACGGCCGTAAAACCGTGTTGATTAAAGTATTTTACGGACGATTCTATTATTTTTTCTTTAGTGTTCATTGGTTCTAACTAATATCACAACTCAATATTAGTCAAAATAAACTAATTATTAGTCATTAGTGACTAATAATTTTCAAAGAATTGGTATTTGTAAAGTATAGGCTCTCTAAAACAAGGGAAAAGGAGTGAGGTAAAAAATAATTGGACCTTATGGTTTTCCGTAAAGAATCTAATAAAAATCAGTTTATATTAGCTATAAAGTTTTATATAATTAAGGAATCGCTGATTGGTTTAGGTAATACACACTGTGTAATTGATTATTTTTTTATAGCTTACTAACGGAAAGGCTATTTATTTACTAATTTACTCTCTAAATTAATAAAACAAGGATTTAAACAATCATCCAAAGCAAATCATAAAAAGCATGTTAGCGGTAATTCAAAAAAATCGTCGTTAATAATAAAATTAATTTTAAAGAATTTATAATGACAAAAACTATTACCCAAAAACTGACTGACGAATTGAATATTCACAAACCACTTAGAACCTATTTCGACAGAGGCTCACACCAATTCAACCAAACAAATATTGATGAAAAAATCCAAACGCTCGCCAAAATCATTTTTAATGGATACGATTTAAATGAAGTTGTAAAACAATACAAACAAAATTACAGTTCGGACAATTACATACACGTTTACAAAAATGCGATTCCAACCTTACAAGGGTTTATTTCCTATTTACATAATGGAAACTCATTCGACCTAACTACTTACAGAGCTTTGGAAAACGCATCTGGTAAGGACGTGATAAAGTTACTGACCGAAACCATCAAGGAAAAAGTTCTTAAAAATCAAACAATCGAAAACCTGATACTAAGCTATGTCGATTATAAATTCAACAACAAACCAGAAGAATATAAAAAACTTTCGGTTTTTTTTAATATAGATTTTGAGAAAGACAACGACAAGGAGCTGTATGAAAGAAGCAAAAAAGAAAACATAGAAACCATACAATGGAACTACGTTCCATTAAATCACTACCTAAAAAGAATTCTTTTTGCAAATATAATTGATAATAGAATCTCTGATTTAGACCCGCGTTTTGAAATGCCTATGACTAAAAGTCAAATCCATTTCATCAACAAACATTATCCAAAATCAATTCATGAAAAACTTAAAAACAACAGCGAATTTCGCAAATCAAAAATCTTAGGTTTCGCAAAAGATCTTGTTGAAGTCTTGTACCTAAACAAACCAATGTTTGATTTCAACATATTTTATATCCGTAACAACTTTAAAGTCGAGGAATTCAGAGAAGAAATTTTGAAAAAAAACCAAGCCGCAATACTGGTAGATCAAGATTTTGAAAAAGAAGATTGGAATTTAATCTTACAAGGAAAAAAGCGGAAAAACAAAAAAACAGAATTTATTGGTCGTTGGCTAAACCTCGACAAGTCGTTAATAGAAAAAGATGCCCTCTTAGTTTCTACTTATCTAGGAAACAGTACAATTAAAATAGGTCTATTACCAAAAGGCTCGACGTATTTCTCGCATCCTAAAAACAGCGACTTTAAAGTATTTCAGCTTGAAAACGTAAAGGAAATTGATAGAAATGAAAACCAAATTTTTAGTTCCTTAATTCCATCACAGACCACTTTAAGCCCCATATATCAAAGATCAAGCTTTATCATATCAAAATACATTGGTGAAAAATTACCGACAATTATCGAAAATCTTTCACCTAATTCAATTGAATTAATGTGTATGGAATGGTTACGTTCAGATTTCGCACCAAAGGAACTTCAACTAAAATATCAACTTTTAAAAATCGGAGGTAACTTCCAGAATATAGATATTTATGGAATATCAAAAAGCAACCAGGAAATAGCTGCACAAGTTACAATGTCTAATAATATCAAAACCATTACCAATAAAATAAAAAAACTAAAGGAAACGAATATAGCCATTCAAGTAATGTTCTGTGCAACTGAAAACGAGCATGAATTTGAAATTCCAACTTTTTCAATCCAAAACGTATTTGATGACCTTTATGAAAGTGATTACAAAATGTTTCTTGACAAATTAATCGGACAATAACAACACTAGGGAAAGAACTTCTACTAAAAAGAAATAATGAAAAAAGTCTTAACTATTTTATTAATAAGTATATCGTTTATTGGGTACACACAACAAGACAATGGAGCCATAAAAACCAAAAACGGCCTTTTAATATACTTCAATTTAGGTCAAAACAGTCACACTTTAAACCTAAAGGGTGATATTGACGTAAGCAAATACCCATTTATAAAACAAGACTCTATATGGTTTCAATTTGCAACCAATAACAAGTCTCAATTTGAAAAAAAACCAAAATCAATCTTGGAAAACTATATGATGTGGGAATTCGATTATTTTCAAAAACAATATGATCAAAAATTAATGCTGAAAAATGAATCAATTGAAATAAACAGCTTAACAGGAAATTTTTGGTATTTTCAAAACCCAGTGTTATCAGATGATAGAATTTCCTCTCCTGTAAAAGCTACCTATTTTCTTGATATCACTAAAAACGAATTGATATTTCGGTTTTCCTACGCATCCATATCTGGAGATAATTTAGAAGCAAAATCTATACTTACTTCATTAGCCAAAAGCTTAAAGTTTTATGACAGGGAAATCGATCTTAAACAACTTCAATTAAATATTATTAATGATACCGATTATTAAAAGTAAATCAAAAAAATATCAAATAGTGTATGTCAAATAATATAGTTTTTTAGTTCCATTATTAACGTCAATTTCGTAAGTTTTCCTGTAAATCAAAACTCTTCCCTAAATATCATATTCCCTTTTATAAACAAACCTAAATTGCTAGGTCATAACATCATAATCACTAAAAGTTTATACCACAAAATCATGACAATAAAAGCAGATTACCTACCTTTATATGTCTAAAAATGTTCCCATGTGTTTCCATACCTCACAAATCAAAAAAGTATCAAAACTAGAAAAGCATTACAAAGTAACTTTAACTAACCCCAAACTTAGGGAAACCTTCAATATACCAAGATATCACTTAAACGGATTTGCACACCCTAAAATGCTGATCATACCACAAGAAGAGCCTTCGGTAATAACACCAGGAATTTGGGGAATCATACCAAACAACAAAAAAGTAGCTCAGATAAGCAATTACTACAAGGAAGCAGTAAGATATGGTGGCGGACTAAACGCACAATCTGAAAAACTATTCAATCACTTCATCTACAAGCACGCAGTATTTTCAAAACGATGCCTCATACCTGTAACAGGCTTTTTCGAACCGCACGAATACAAAAGCAAAAAATATCCCTTCCATATCAAAAGGAAAGACAATGAAGTCTTATCCCTAGCCGGAATCTACACCAGTATCGAAGAGGTACTAACCTTTACAATCCTTACCAAACCAGCTTCTCCTTTATTCGCTAAAATACACAATAAAAAAAACCGACAACCCATCCTACTTAGCCAGGCCACAGAACAAAACTGGCTGGAAGACAACCTAACAGAAAACCAAATCAAAGAACTTCTAAATAGTCCATATCCAGAAGAAGAATTAAGCACCTACACAGTAAGCCGAGACCTATTTAGCCCAAAAGTAAACAGCAACACCCCAACCATTACAGAAGAGATAAAATACGAAGGGGTTGCTATTTAAATCTCATAACAAACCTACCTAAACATAAAGCCGCTCTTTACAAAAACACATGTATGTTACACATAACCAATAACTTATAATGTTTTTTTGTAACTTACAGAGATAAACCAAAAATCAAGTGTTATGAAAAACGTACTCATACTACTCTTTTTAATTTTTAATACGTTTTATTCGAAGGCTCAGCCTTTTCAACTTGAACATGACCACGCAACAATTCAAGTTGAAAACATAGAAATCAGTGCGGAATTTTATAAAACCATATTAAATCTAAAGGAACTCGATACACCTTGGCCTGAATATAAGTTCATACGATTCTTTGAAACAGGGAAAAACCAACAACTTCACATAGCACAAGCACAGGTTGATAAGTTTGGTAGTATAAAAGTAAACAAGGTGCTGCATCTAGCTTTTTCAGTAAAGGACTTTGATGGATATGTAGAATATTTAAAGAAAAATGGAATTAACTATTCAAATTTCGCCGGAGAAAACAACAAAATCCAAACGAGACCAGACGGAGTAAGACAATTTTATTTTCAAGATCCAGACGGATATTGGATAGAGATTAATGATACAAATGAGTAACCTAGTTCCTCAAAAACCGAAATCTCGGAAATATAAGATTAAAATTACCGAAGTTACTGGCTTTAGGAGGTCCTATCCCTGAATTCTAACCTGAACCAACCTAGCGCAGAAAACCTGCTAAACAAGTCATACACCGGCACTTAGCAAACAATAAAAATCAACAATCATACGTTAAAGCTTGAAATTCAATAAATTATGAAAACAAATCAAAAATTTCCTCGCTACTTTCTGTTTTTAGGACTATTTGCTTTCATGATTTCTTGTTCATCCGATGATGATGTGGCTACAAATACAACAACTCAAAATCAAATTCAAAACACAGTACAATCTGGAACATGGATAATTTCTAACTTCATAGATTCTGGTAATGACGAAACAGGTCACTTCTTATGTTATTCCTTTGTGTTTAATTCTAACGGAACTTTATTGGCTTCAAGTCAAACCAATACCTACAACGGTACATGGAGTGTTACAAATAGTCATGATGATAGTTCAAACGACCTAGATTTTAATATCAATTTCAACCTTACGAACGAGTTCGAAGACCTAAACGATGATTGGGACATTATAAGTTATAACTCCAATTCCTTAGCACTTGTAGATCTTAGTGGTGGAAATGGAGGAACGGATTACTTAACGTTTATAAAAGGGATTCCAAGCAGTAATTGTAGCTCCTCAACACAAACCACCATACAAAACCACCTGGCTTCAGGTACTTGGAAAATAACAGAGTTTATAGATTCGGGAATGGATGAAACAAATCAGTTTACAGCGTATAATTTCACCTTTAATAGTACTGGTGTATTAAATGCAAACAATGGTACCAATAGTTACAACGGCACCTGGAGTATTACAGATAGTAACAGTAATGATGATAGTCAGGACGATTTAGACTTTAATATTTATTTTAATCTAACCAACAATTTTGAAGATCTAAATGACAATTGGGATTTTGTTACCCATTCTTCAACAAAAATAGAATTAATAGATAGTAGTGGAGGAAATGGGGAAACGGATTATCTAACATTTGAGAAAAACTAAACAACACGAAATAATCCACCGTTTCGCAAATACAAACACACACAGGTCTTAATAGTTAACATAAAAACAACTCTATTACATTGAATTAAAGTGAATTACATTTTTTGTTGTTAGGATTCCTTACTATATTTGTAATGCAATAATGCACGAATTAAAATGTAAAACCATGAGCAAATCAATTTTTTACCACGCAGGATGTCCAGTCTGTTTAAGTGCAGAACACGACATTATAAATCTAGTCGGAGCCGAAAATGTTGAGGTAGTCAATATTGGCGAAAATAGAAATAGAATTCAAGAAGCCGAGAAAGCAGGAGTAACCTCTGTTCCAGCTTTGGTAACGCCTAACGGAAACACCTTACACATAAATTTTGGTGCTTCAATGGCTGATGTCAAAGGTTCAAACTAAAACAAAATCAATTTGATATGAAAATATCTGTTTGGGACACCTATGTAAAAAGGGAAGATGGAAACATCATGCATTTTGATATCCTAGTACCAAGCCATATAACCGAAAAGGAAGTTATTTTTAATTTTGGAACACAATATCTAAAAACCAAACCTTTTAAAACACAAAAATTAACTGCTAAAGAATGTCAATATTGCCACATAGAGAAAGCAACTGAGCCAATAATTTCTGATATTGAAAAAAATGGATACGCAATTATTGAAATGGAACACTGTAATTAATTTATTAAAGAAAACAATCTTTGCCTGTCGAACAAAATTCGACAGGCCTTTTTTATGAAAAAAAGCACACTTAACACGGAACATCAAGAAAATAACACGTCTAGCAAAATTGTTGCTGGTTTAGGACGAATTTCTGAAGTATTTAAAACCCTATTATGGGAAAAAGCTAAATTAGTAGGTTTAAGTCCCATACAAATTCAAATTCTTAATTTCATTGCTATTCATAAACAAAACTTATGCAATGTAAGTCATCTTGCTAAGGAATTCAATGTAACTAAACCAACGATTAGTGATGCTATTAAGGTATTAGACCAAAAAGGCATGTTTGTAAAAGATATGTCATTATCCGACAGTCGAAGATATTCTATAAGGCTATCAGATTTAGGAAAAGAAATAGTTTCAAAAACCTATGATTTCTCTGTGCCATTAAAACAACAAGTGGAAGGCTTTAATCAATCGGAGTTAAATAGTTTATTCAGTACCTTAAGCCAACTAATTTACAAACTAAATCGTCACGGAATTTTAACTGTTCAAAGAACCTGCTTCGGATGTAAGTTTTATAAAGGAAACTTCGATACGGCCTATTGCAACTTATTGCAAAAAGACTTATTAACTCATGAAATCCAACTAGACTGCCCTGAGTTTGAAGAAAAAGCTAGTGCCTAAAAAACAACACTAAAAATACAAGTTTAAAAAGGCCGAATGAAAGGAATAGGGGAGGGAAACTATGCTATATACCATGTAAATTTTCAAGTATATTTGAAAAAAGGATAGACCGTTTTGGGCCCGATTTAATAAAATGATGATCAAAGAAATGAGGAATCCCAATCAACTTTATGTTATTGCATCCCTAGGCAACGATTTTCCTTATAAAATTGTGGAACTAGGAGGGGGATCGATTAATAATATAAAAGACAGTGGCATAAAAATATAGGAGTCTATGCCAGCCCTAAACGAAAAGAAGAATAGATATACTTAAACTAAATAAAATGAAAAACTATATAGACGGCTTCGTACTACCAATTCCCCATAGGTATTTGGATGAATACAAAATGGCTGCTGAACAAGTAGCTGATATTTGGAAAGAGCATGGTGCCATAGCTTACTTTGAATTTGTTGGCGACGATTTAGCCTTAGAAGGAACGAGATCTTTTATAGAAGCCGTAAAAGCATAAGTTGACGAGGTCATTGTATTTGGTTGGGTGGTGTTTCCTTCTAAAGAAATACGCGACCTTGCTAACAAAAAAGTGCCTACAGATCCAAGAATGACAGAATTAGTTGGACCATTAACAGATGCTAAAAAAATAATATTTGATGCCAATAGAATGGTTTATGGGGGATTTCGACCGCTAGTACAATCAAAAAATGAATAGTTTCGAAACTAAGGTGATGAAAAATAAAAACGACCAACCTGTCCGGTTCAACAGCAATAAATCAAACTTAGTACTTACTCTAAATATTTATTTACTTATATTTAAATACACTTAAAACCTTATACATGAAGCATTTAAGCCTAATAGTATGTTTGTTTTTTACAATAACTACCTTTTCACAAACAGATTCACAACAAAAAAGCCCCTCCAAAAACAACTAGATTCCTTAAAAACAGAACTGTAGAGAAAGAGTTTTCTTAAAACTTTTATACACCCGTTTCATTATTGGTTAATTAAGAATTCTAAACGATATTTACAACAATATCAAATAACTTAGCACCATGTCAACTATCAAAACCATAAATATGGTTATTTACTTAGCGCTCTTCAGCCTATCAAACCTGTGTGCACAAAAAACAACACCTACAAATAATACTTTAGAAATGGAATTCATTAATGCCGCTAAAAACAACGACACCGAGAAACTTCAAAAACTTATAAAACAAGGGGTTGCTATTGATGCTAGAGACACCTATAAAAGAACAGCTTTAATGGTGGCCACTTATGAAAATCATATCAAGGCATCCAAACTGCTTATTGAAGCCGGTGCTGATGTCAATGCGCAAGATAACCGGTTAGAAAGCCCATTCCTTCATGCCGGTGCTCGAGGATACT
>NZ_DATGNR010000085.1:0-8114 GCF_035306605.1 Xanthomarina sp.
GAACGTGCACAAATTAGTGGGAGATTGGTGTTGAGTGAGTTTACTAAAGAGAAGTTGAAAGGATTTAAATAATCAAGAGGGTAGTTTTTAGTTGGTAGTTTGTAGAAAGGAAATTAGATTTTAGATGAAAAGTAAATATCATTTTAATTTTGAAGAGTTAAATGTCTATCAAAAAGCTATAGAATATGGCGAATTGGTGCATAAGCAACTTAGCGATTTTCCTAAAATTGAAGATTATAGATTGTCGGCTCAGTTTGCACGAGCAGCAGATTCCATAGCATTTAATATTGCAGAAGGCTCTGGTAGTTCAGACGCAAGTTTTTTAAATTACTTGAGAATAGCAAGAGATAGCTCTCGCGAATGCGTAGCTGCAACAACCAAAGCCTATTTACGGAACTATATAACTTTTGAACAGAGCGAAAGAAATAGAGCTCTTTTAGTTGAAATTAATAAAATGATATCAGCTTTAATGAAGCACTTAAATAATAAAAATGCATAAAATAAAGCATATGATACAAACAGTTGCGATTCACGCTCTACCCACTAAAAACTACCCTCTATGATATTTTCATTCAAAGGTTACACACCAGTAGTACACGAATCCAGTTTCGTGCATCCTCAAGCTGCCGTTACAGGAAATGTGATCATTGGTAAAAATTGTTATATCGGTCCAGGAGCTGCTATTCGTGGGGATTGGGGACAAATTATTTTAGAAGATGGCGTTAATGTTCAGGAAAACTGTACTGTTCATATGTTTCCTGGTAAATCTATCGTTTTAAAAGAAAGTGCGCATGTTGGACATGGAGCTGTTATTCATGGAGCTAATTTAGGCAGAAATTGTCTGATTGGAATGAATTCAGTAATTATGGATGATGCCGAAATAGGTGACGAATGTATTGTTGGTGCCATGGCCTTTGTAAAAGCTGAAACTAAAATACCTAACCGTAGTTTGGTTGTTGGAAATCCTGCAAAAGTAGTAAAACAAGTTAGTGACGACATAATTTCATGGAAAACGGCTGGAACGAAATTATATCAGCAATTACCTGCCGACTGTCACGAAACATTGAAAGCTGTTGAGCCTTTAAGAGAAATACCTAATAATCTACCAAAGCAAGAGGATTTTTATAAAACCCTTCAGGATTTTAGAAAAAACAAATAAAACTGGACATGTACAATAAAGAAATAGAATCTCTTCCTTTAGTTAAACTTAGAAAATTACAAAGTGAACGATTAGTAAACCTTGTAAATAGAGTTTATAAAACTGTACCATTCTATAAAAATCTATTTGATAGTTCTGGTATTGCTGTGTCATCCATAAAATCTATCGATGATCTTTATAAACTACCTTTTACTAAGAAAACAGATTTAAGAGATCAGTATCCGTTCGGGTTTTTAACTGTACCAGAAAGTCAGTTAGCACGTATCCATTGCTCTAGTGGTACCACAGGAAAACCAACCGTTGTAGCATATACAAAAAATGATATAGATGTTTTTTCCGAAGTAGTAGCAAGATCTTTAGTAGCAGGTGGAGCCAAACCAGGTATGAAAATGCATAACAGTTATGGTTATGGTTTATTTACAGGTGGAATTGGTATCCATTACGGAGCAGAAAAACTTGGAATGACTGTGGTTCCCGTTTCCGTTGGAATGACTGATCGACAAATTACTTTATTACAAGATTTTCAATCGGAAGTAATATGTTGTACACCTTCTTACGCGCAAACCATAGCATTTGAATTAGAAAAGAGAAACTTAAAAATCTCCGATCTTAATTTAAAATATGTTATTTTAGGAGCAGAACCTTGGACAGAAGCCATAAGAAAAGATATAGAAACCTCTTTAGGAGTAAAAGCAACCAATATTTACGGCTTAAGCGAAGTAATAGGTCCTGGAGTTTCACAAGAAGCTTGGGACGAGCAAGGTACAGGTAGTTATGTTTGGGAGGATCATTTCTTTCCAGAAATTGTTGATAAAGATACAGGAGAACCACTTCCATACGGTGAAGAAGGAGTGCTTGTATTTACTACACTTACAAAAGAAGCCATGCCTTTTTTAAGGTATTGGACCAACGACATTTGTAGTCTGTCCTACGACCATAGTACGTCAAGAACCCACATTAAAATGGGCCAAATAAAAGGGCGCTCAGATGATATGCTGATTATTAGAGGAGTAAATTTGTTTCATACTCAAATTGAAGAAATCTTCAATGAATATAAAGAGCTAGCTCCTAATTATCAGTTAATCGTTACAAAACAAGGCTTAACAGATCAAGTTGAGGTTAAGGTTGAAACTAACTCAGATTTTCAGTTAAAAATAGGATTAGGAAACGGTTTTACTGAAGAGGAAGTTTTAAAAAACTCAGCACTTACTTCAATGTCTGATAAGTTGAAAAGAAATATAAAAGATAAAGTGGGATTAAGTATTAAAGTGACCTTGAACTGCTATGGAGCAATTCCTAAAAGTGAAGGAGGGAAATTAAACCGCATCATTGATTTACGAAATTCTTAAAAAATAAAATATGCCTAAGCAGGAACTTAAAATGCCCAAAATGGGCGAAAGTATTACAGAAGGAACAATTATCAATTGGTTGATAGCGGAAGGAGATACCTTTGAAGAAGGGGATATCATTCTAGAAGTTGCAACGGATAAAGTGGATAATGAAGTTCCGGCTCCAGCATCAGGGAAGTTAATAAAAATCCTTTATCAAGCTAAAGATGTTGTGCCTGTAGGAACGGTTATCGCTACTATGGAACTTTCTGAAGGAGTTTCTAAAATAAGGAAAGAAAATAATTCAGAGGTAAGGGAAGATAAAAAAACTCCTAAGACAAAAAAGGAAACAAAAAGACCACACACAGTTCCGCAACCGCAAGTAAGTACTGGAGGTTTTTCAACGGCTAATACCAATACATTCTTTTCGCCATTAGTAATTAAAATAGCGAAAGAAAACCATATTAGCTTCGAAGAATTAGCACGTATTCCAGCAACAGGAAAAGATGATAGATTACGTAAAAGTGATATTTTTCAGTATATAGAAGAAGGTAGACCGTACAAATATGCGCAACCTATCACTCAAGATCCAACAGCATACCGAATTCCGCAATTAAATTTCGATAAAGGTAAAGGTAAAATCATCGAGATGGATAGAATGCGTCAAATGATTGCCGATCATATGGTGTATTCCAAACATACATCCCCACATGTTACTGCCTATGTGGAAGCCGATTTAACTAATATGGTAAATTGGAGAAATGCAAATAAAGTAGCATTCCAAAAAAAATATGGTGAGCGATTAACATTTACACCATTGTTTGTAGAAGCAGTAGCTAAAGCGGTTAAAGATTTTCCAAATATAAATGCTTCGGTAGATGGTAATAATATCATTGTAAAAGAAGATATTAATATTGGAATGGCAACAGCACTTCCTAGTGGAAATTTAATAGTGCCTGTAGTTAAAAATGCCGATACTAAAGATTTAAAAACATTAGCTTCAAATGTAAATGAACTTGCAGGAAAAGCAAGAGAAAACAAGTTGGCAGGCGACGATATTAAAGGAAGTACGTTTACAATTTCAAACGTCGGGACTTTTGGTAGCGTAATGGGAACACCAATTATCAATCAGCCAGAAGTAGCTATTTTAGCTCTAGGAATTATAAAAAAACGTGCTGAAGTGATTGAAACCGAAAAAGGTGACGAAATAGCCATTCGTAGCATGATGTATTTATCCTTATCTTTTGATCACAGAGTTGTTGACGGATTTTTAGGAGGAAGCTTTGTTCGTCGTGTCGCCGATTATTTTGAACAATTTGATATAAATAGAGAAATATAATATATTGTTATTCTGAGTGTAACGAGGAATTTCAACAAAACCATTAGAGTATTATTTCGTTTTTCGAGATGATGAAAAAATAAAATTATGAAGTACAATATTACAGTTAATAAAGTAGCAGAATCTAAAGTTAAAGACTTAGATTTTAACAACATTCCTTTAGGAACTACTTTTACAGACCACATGTTCATTTGCGATTATAACAAAGGCGAATGGGTAGACGCAAGAATAGTTCCAATGGGATTAATTCCTACGCATCCTGCAGCTATGGCATTACATTACGGACAAGCTATTTTTGAAGGGATGAAAGCTTATAAAGATACCGATGCTACGCCAATGTTGTTCAGACCTGAACAAAATGCAAAGCGTTTAAACGAAAGTGCAACGCGAATGGGAATGCCTGAATTACCAGAAGAAATATTCATGGAAGGCCTTAAAAAATTAATTTCTATAGATCATAATTGGATACCGCCAACTAAAGGAAGCGCATTATATTTAAGACCTTTCATGTATGCCGATGAAGCGTTTATTGGTATGCGTGCAGCTACTCATTATAAGTTTATCATCATGGCATCGCCAGCACAAACACTGTATAGTAAGCGTATTAAACTGTGGGCCGAAAAACAATATATCCGTGCCGCTCATGGTGGAACAGGAGAAGCTAAGGCAGCCGGAAACTACGCAGCAGCAGTACTTCCAACCGAATTAGCAAAAGCTAAAGGATACGATCAGGTATTGTGGTTAGATGCAGCGGAACATAAGTACATACAGGAAGTAGGTACAATGAATATCTTTTTCAAAATTAACGGAGAATTTATCACCCCAAACCTAGACGGGTCTGTTTTACATGGAATCACAAGAGCTAGTGTTATCGATATGTTGCGAGCAATGAATTTCAAAGTAACCGAGCGTAAAATCACTATCGATGAAATTAAAAAAGCATCAGAAAATGGTTCACTGGAAGAAGCTTTCGGTACAGGAACAGCTGTAGGTATAGCTTATATTCAAGAAATTGGATTAGAAGGAGAAACCATTCATGTTTCAGATGAAAGCCCTGTAGGATTAGAAGTAAACGACACACTAAATGCCATTAAAACTGGTCAGTTAGAAGATAAATTTGGTTGGATGACCAAAGTAGATAGAGAGTAAATTAATTTGGGCGTTACCACAAGGGTCGGGCTTTCGGCAGTCGCTCTCTTCGAGGAGCTCCAACAAAGCCTCAATCCCTAACGCAGAATTAAGATATATACTAATAATTACAAAAAACAAAACATAAGTATCTAGATCATAATATGGAAAAAGACATTTTAGAAAAAGGATTTTTAAATCTATGCACAGCCAAAGCAATGACCGAGTTATACGAAGCTAACTTCAAACACGTTTCAAAGTATGTGCATGCAACATCTCGTGGCCATGAAGCAATCCAAATTGCTTTAGGTATGCAATTGTTGCCTCAAGATTATGCTTTTCCATATTATAGAGATGATGCTATGTTGTTAGCATTAGGTATGACGCCTTATGATTTAATGTTGCAGTTATTAGCTAAAAAAGACGATCCGTTTTCTGCCGGACGTACCTATTATGCACATCCAAGTTTAAATGATGAAGATAAGCCGAAAATCCCTCATCAATCATCCGCAACTGGTATGCAGGCAATACCTGCAACGGGTGTTGCAATGGGAATGCAGTATAAAGAGTTACAAGGTTTAGATGACAAATCAATTAGCGAACTACCCTTTGTAGTTTGTTCCTTAGGGGATGCATCTGTTACCGAAGGTGAAATTGCTGAAGCCTTTCAAATGGCAGCTTTAAAACAAATGCCTATTTTGTATTTAGTACAAGATAATGGTTGGGATATTTCAGCGAATGCAGCTGAAACTCGTGCTCAAGATGCTTATGAATACTCCAAAGGTTTTAAAGGATTGGATGCAATTACTATCGATGGTGCAAACTTTACAGAAAGTTACCAAGCCTTAGAAAAAGTGATAAAAACTATTCGTACAGAACGCCGTCCGTTTTTAGTACATGCTAAAGTTCCTTTATTAAATCACCATACTTCTGGAGTACGCATGGAGTGGTATCGAGATGATTTAGAAGAAGCAAAAACAAGAGACCCATATCCTGTTATTAAGCAGCAATTGTTAGATAACGGATTCACGCAAAAAGATATTGATAGAATAGAGGCAGAGGCTAAAGAAATGGTTCAAGCCGATTACGATAAAGCCTTATTAGCCGAAGATCCAAAACCAGAAGATTTATTTACAAACGATTTTGCACCAACTCCAATTACAGAAGAAAAAGGAGAGCGTTCACCAAAAGGAGCAGATAAAGTTGTGATGGTTGACTGTGCTTTATTTGCGGTAGAGGAATTAATGAGAAAACACAAAGAGTGTTTATTATATGGTCAAGATGTTGGAGGTCGTTTAGGTGGTGTGTTTAGAGAAGCAGCAACCTTAGCGCAGAAATTTGGTGACGACCGTGTATTTAATACCGCCATTCAAGAAGCTTTTATAGTTGGTTCTACTGTGGGAATGTCGGCAGTAGGTTTAAAACCAATTGTTGAGGTTCAGTTTGCCGATTATATTTGGCCAGGATTAAATCAGTTATTTACCGAAGTAAGCAGAAGCTGTTACTTATCTAATGGAAAATGGCCTGTAAGCATGATTCTACGTGTGCCAATTGGTGCTTATGGTAGTGGTGGGCCTTACCATTCTTCTTCAGTAGAAAGTGTTATTACTAATATTCGCGGTATTAAAATTGCTTATCCAAGTAATGGTGCCGACTTAAAAGGTTTAATGAAAGCTGCTTATTACGATCCAAACCCGGTTGTAATCTTAGAGCATAAAGGATTGTATTGGTCTAAGGTTCCAGGAACACAAGGAGCAACATCTGTTGAGCCTAGTGAAGATTATGTATTGCCATTTGGAAAAGCATGGTTGTTACAAGAAATTTGGAAACAAGATGATGTAGAAACCTTAACAATAGTTACCTATGGAATGGGAGTACATTGGGCAATGAATGCGAGTAAAGAGTTAGGAATGAAAGATCAAATAGAAATTATTGATTTACGTACTCTTTATCCACTAGACGAGGATACAATTATGAAATCTGTTAAGAAAACAGGTAAGTGTTTAGTAGTTACAGAAGAACCTTCAAACAATAGTTTTGCTATGGCCTTGGTAGGAAAAATTCAAGAGGAATGTTTTAGATACTTAGATGCTCCGGTAATGACCATTGGAAGTGAGAATATGCCTGCTATTCCTTTAAATTCAATTTTAGAAGAAACCATGATTCCATCTACTCAAAAAGTTAAAGTAAAAATAAATGAGTTATTAAATTATTGATTCGAGTTAATAATATTAGTCGAAGAGGGGTAGTTTTACCCAACACTAAAATTTAATATTATGAAAAAAGTAATTTTTATGTCATTAACAGCATTGTTTATGGCTACCTCATTTTCATCTTGTAGAGATGAAAATAAAACGCAAAAAGAAGAGATCATTGAAGAAATGCAGGATAAAGGCGCTGATATTGAGGTGAAAGAGCGAGCCAATGATACTAAAATAAAAATGGAAACTGAAGATAAAACAGTGAAAATTAAAGAAGGCGATGACGGCGAAACCAAAATAAAAATCAAAGAAAATAATTAAGGATTTTAAATAGATCTATTATAATCCAAACTTTGCAGAATATTGATTATAACTAAAAACAAAAAGAGCCTATCAAATGATAGGCTCTTTTTTAAAGCTTTTGAAAAGTATATAATTAGATAACTTTTACGTTAATCGCGTTTAATCCTTTTTTACCTTCTGTCAAATCGAATTCAACTTGGTCGCCTTCTCTTACTTCGTCGATTAAGCCAGAAATGTGAACAAAATGCTCTTTATTGTTTCCTTCTTCTGTGATGAATCCAAAACCTTTAGAGTCATTAAAAAATTTTACTGTACCAGTACTCATAATAATATTTTATTTAATTAAGGTACAAAGATAATCTAATATTCTGATTTAGAAAGCTTTTTTTGCTTTTGTTTACAAGTGGATAAGAAACTTTAAAAATTAATCTCTTTCGGATTAACCTATATTGGTTGTGTTCAGCCTAAGGCAGTGGGTTGATTCTTTTTCTTTGGAAACAGATTACTATATAGAATAGAGTGTATATTAATAATTTTTGTATATTTAATTTTTGAAATAAATAATAACAACAAGAAAATCATGAAAAAATACTTTACTTTTTTAAGCTTTATCGCTTTGTTTTTTATTGGCATGCAGATTTCTTCTGCTCAATCTA
>NZ_DATGNR010000086.1:0-34781 GCF_035306605.1 Xanthomarina sp.
ATCTTTGTTCTTTATCAAAACTATCGCTTTCTCCTCCTTTAAAGGAATAAATAGTTTGCATGACTTTTATTCTAATGTGTCTTCTGTTAAGCATATGTACAAAGAACTAAATGTTTCAATATTAAATTGTAATTAATATGGGTTTGTTGTTTTAAGTAACACTTTTTAAAGGCTTTACTTAAATTTTTAATAAAAAAGGCGAAAGTAACAATAACTTTCGCCTTGCAAAAATAATATTATTTTAAAGAAATTATCTCTTATTCTCCTTTTTTCTTATGTCAATTCTATTTTGAGCAATATTTAAAGCTGCTTGATTTGTGGTAATATTATTTGTCTTAGCATTATTTAATATTTCCAAAGTAGTATTGTAAATGTTTTCAGTTTTACGAATAATTTCTTTTTTGTCGTAACCTTCTAATTCAGCATATACATTTATAATACCTCCAGCGTTAATTAAAAAGTCTGGTGCGTAAACAATTCCTTTTTCTTGTAAAAGTTTCCCGTGAACTTGTTCAACGGCTAATTGGTTATTTGCAGCTCCAGCAATTACTTTAGCCTTGAATTTATTTATGGTATCGTCGTTAATGGTTGCTCCAAGAGCACATGGTGCGTAAATATCCATTTCTTCAGAATACAAGTCGTTACCGCGGTATATGGTTACTCCGTACTTAGATTTAATTTCTTCTAAACGCTCTTCGTTAATATCAGAAATATAAACTTTAGCACCTTCATCCGTTAAATGTCCAACAAGAGCTTCACCTACATTACCTATACCTTGAACATAAATAACTTTATCTTCTAATACATCTGTTCCAAATCTAAATTTAGCAGCAGCTTTCATTCCCATAAAAACTCCGTAACCAGTAATTGGAGATGGATTTCCCGCCCCACCAATAGCTTCAGAAATACCTGTAACATAAGGCGTTACCTCTCTAACTGTATCCATATCAGCAGTAGTCATTCCAACATCTTCCGCAGTTATATATTTTCCGCTTAATGAATGAACGAATTCACCGAATTTTTTCATTAATTCTGGTGTTTTCTGAGTTTTTGCATCTCCGATAATTACCGCTTTACCTCCACCTAGATTTAATCCAGTAATTGCAGATTTAAAAGTCATTCCTCTTGATAATCGAAGTACATCATTTAACGCCTCCCACTCATTGGTATAATTCCACATTCTAGTCCCCCCTAAAGCAGGTCCTAAAACCGTATTATGGATTCCAATTATTGCTTTTAATCCTGTATCTTTGTCGTTGCAAAACACAACTTGTTCATGATTATCGAATGAAAGTTGACCGAAAACAGGATCGGCCTTATAAAGTTCGCTTGTATTGATAACGTCTGTAACCATTTTGATTTTTATTTTAAAGTTATAAGTTGTGTTTTAATGATAAATCATTAAAAACAAAGGGCAAAATTAATCCATTAATAAGGTATTCACAAATTATTAATGCCAAAAAGCGAATTTGTTAAAAACTTTATTCCTTTTAAACAGATAAATGAAAGAATTACAACATCTTAACAAGTATTTTATAAAATATAAATGGCAACTAGTTATAGGTATTTTAATTACAATTGTATCTAAAATATTTTTGTTGTTTACACCCGAATTAATAGGTTCATCAATAGATGTTGTTAACCAATATATTCAAGGCGAAGTAACAGATATTGCAGTTGTTAAAAAGGAATTACTTATTAATATTCTTTACATAATTGGAGCTGCCTTAATTACGGGAGTACTTACTTTCTTTATGAGGCAAACTATTATTAACGTGTCTCGATTTATTGAATATGATTTAAAAAATGAAATCTACCAACATTATCAAAAACTATCATTAAAATTCTATAAAAACAATAGAACAGGAGATTTAATGAATAGAATTAGTGAAGATGTTGGACGTGTACGTATGTATGCGGGTCCTGCAATTATGTATAGTATTAACACCGCTACGCTTTTTATAATTGCTATTGGTTTCATGTACAAACAAGCACCTTTACTAACACTCTACACTATAATTCCCTTGCCCATTTTATCGTTTATTATATACAAATTAAGCAAGGAAATTCATAAAAGAAGCACCATAGTTCAACAATATTTATCACATTTATCATCTTCTACTCAAGAATCGTTTAGTGGAATTTCAATTATAAAAGCTTATGGTTTAGAAAATGAAACCTCAAAGAGTTTTAACGAATTATCGGAAACTAGTAAACAAAAACAATTAAATCTAGTAAAAGTAAATGCGTTTTTCTTTCCAATGATGATTTTACTTATTGGTATAAGTAACTTAATTGTAATTTATATTGGAGGGCTTCAATACATGGAAGGAACTATAAGTTTAGGTGTTATAACTAAATTTATCATTTATGTAAATATGCTTACATGGCCAGTAGCAACGGTTGGTTGGGTAACTTCCATTATACAACAAGCTGAAGCTTCGCAAAAACGTATTAATGAGTTTTTAAAAATTACTCCAGAAATCACAAATACGGCAGAGGAGCCTTCAAATATAATTGGTGATATTGAGTTTAAGAATGTACATTTCACCTATAACGACACGAATATTGAAGCGTTAAAAGGTATTTCGTTTAAACTTGAACATGGAAAAACCTTAGCTATTATTGGAAAAACGGGATCTGGAAAATCAACAATACTTGACCTTATTGGCAGACTTTACGATATAGAAAAAGGCGAGCTACTAATAGACCATAAACCGATACACCAAGTTAATTTAACCAGTTTAAGAGACAGCATTGGTTATGTACCGCAAGATTCCTTTTTGTTTTCTGATAGTATTAAAAACAACATAAAATTTGGTAAAGAAGATGCTACTGACGAGCAAGTTATTCAGGCAGCAAAACACGCGCAAGTACATAAAAATATTATAGGTTTTAATAAAGGTTACGATACGGTTTTAGGTGAAAGAGGCGTTACACTTTCTGGAGGACAAAAACAACGAATTTCTATTGCGAGAGCTATTGTGAAAAATCCAAAGATTTTACTTTTTGACGATTCACTATCTGCCGTAGATACAGAAACAGAAGAAAAAATACTAAACCACCTACACTCCATTGCCAAGGGAAAAACAACAATTATTGTTAGTCACAGAGTTTCCTCGGTTAAAAATGCCGATCAAATTATTGTAATGGACGACGGTAAAATTGTTCAATCAGGAACTCACGACAAGCTTATAAATGCAGATGGATATTACCAAAACCTTTACCTAAAACAACTAAGTGAAAACAATAAGTAATAAACTAAGTCTCTAACAGTTGATTTAGATTAGTTTTCCAACAAAAAAATAAGATTAAAAGTATTGACATAAATTGTTGGTTGGTAATTGTTTTTTTTAGATTTTTGAAAAACTTTTATAAAACAACAATACGATTATGGATAATAATGATATGATGGAGAAAGAAGAAATTTTTTCTAAAGTATTAAGAGCTGGAAGGAGAACGTATTTCTTTGATGTTAGATCTACAAAAGCAGGAGACTATTATTTAACGGTTACTGAAAGTAAAAAATTTACAAACGACGATGGATCGTTTCATTATAAAAAACATAAAATCTACTTATACAAAGAAGATTTTTCAGAATTTACTTCTATTTTAAATGAAATGACCGACTATATTATTAATGAAAAAGGAGACGAAGTTATAAGTGAGCGTCATCAAAAAGATTTCAAAAAAGAATATGAAAATGACGATTCGGATAATGAAGTAGTTGACATAAATAATATTCCGTCAACTGAAAAGTTCACCGATATTGATTTCGATGATATTTAGGATACTTTAAAATTATTTTAAAAGCCATTACTTTGTAGTGGCTTTTTTTATTGAAAATATTTAAAGCTTCACACTTAAAAGTCCAATAAAAAGAGTAGAAAAAAGGTAAGCCACCCCGAAAAGCATTCCAAAATTAAGAGCTACAATAACACTAAGTAATAAAATCCAAAATGGCACTATAGTCAAGACTAGTGCAAATCGAAAAGTTCCTATAAATTCTAACTCTTTAATTTTTGGTTTAATAGCATATTTCCAAATAACAAACGGCATAAACAAATTAAGAATTAGTAATACTTTAAAAACCTGTTTAATCCAATTGACAGTTTGTTTTGGTTTTGATTCACAATCTTCAAAATTAGTTTTCAAACATCGATTTACTGACTTCGGATTTAAATAATCCACATTCAAAGCATTAAGTTTTGCTATGGTTTCATCATATCTCGTTGGGTCAACATGCGTAGTCAAGCCCTTAATTTTACTTTGTACAGTCTTCTTTATGACATTAATTTCTTCATTAGAAAACTCTGAAACAAACAATTTAACTGGTATAGGTTTCCCATAATACAAAGCTACACTGTCACCAAAAACAGTAGCTTCCCTATAGTTTAAACCAATTGGAACTACTTGTAAATCTAACTCAGGGTAAGTACTTAAGGTTTCAAAAACAATTCTAACAAAGCCCTTACTTAGAGGTCTAACTGTTCTATTTAGGTTATGGTTTCCTTCTGGAAAAAGCGCCACGGCCTGATTCATTTTAAATTTATCGGTGCAAGTTTTAAAGGTGGAATTGTTTTTACTAATCGTGCTCCAACCATCTCTAACTCTATAAACTGGCAACATATTAACTCCACTCAACAACTTAGCAACTAATGGCTTTTTAAATACGCTAGCTCTAGTTAAAAAATATGAAAACCTTCCTGAGGTTACGCCAATTAATAAAGCATCTAGTAGTGCGTTTTGATGGTTAGACACAAATAAAATTGGTTTGTTTTTAGGAATATTTTGTTCCCTAACCACCTTTATTTTTTTGTAATAAAAAAATAAGCCCAAACCTACATAAGCTCTAACTATATGTAACCAAACTGTTTTCAAGAGATTTCAAGTATTTTTCTGTCTTTAAAAGACCAATAAAACGAAATTATTAAGCCAGAAACAATGTGCCATACACCCCAGAATGCAGCTAAAATAGCCATCCCTCCTAATCCGTTAAAAAAAGTAAAAATCAATAAAAGTCCTAATCCGGAATTTTGAATTCCCGTTTCTATGGCTAAGGTTTTCTGGTTCTCATATGATAAATTGAATGCTTTGGCTACTGTAAATCCCAATAAAATAGCTAATAAATTATGAAGAATGCCTATCCAAATTACATGATGTGCATAAGAACTAAATACATCTAAATTATTACTAAAAGCGAAAATAACAATCAGTACAAAAACAATTATTGATAGAGGTTTTAATCGTTTAGATATTAAAAATGCTAGCTTTTCGTTTTTAGATCTTAACAACATTCCTAATACCAACGGAATTCCTAAAATAAAAATAACAAGCTCTAATAGGTCAAACGGATTAAGTTGCACTTTCTTCAACAAAATAGAAGTTGGCTCGTACAAAAAACCATAAAACTGAAAATTAAAGGGAGTCATGAAAACCGCAATAAAAGTAGAGAAAGCTGTTAAACTAACCGAAAGAGCCGTATTTCCATTTGACAAATGTGTCATAAAATTTGAAACATTTCCACCTGGGCAAGCAGCAACCATCATCATACCAAGAGCAATACTAGGTTGGGGTTTGATTGCTAAAACAAGTAAAAAAGTAAGAAAAGGCAATAGAATAAACTGCAGTAAAACCCCTATTAAAACCAATTTAGGTTGTTTAAATAGGCGTTTAAAGTCATCTAAGGTGATGCCTAAAGCAACTCCAAACATAATAACAGCAAGAACCAAGTTCAAAATCCAAAGCCCTTGACTATCAAAATTAATTTTTACTTGGTCCAATTCTCCCATAAATTATTGAACAGTTGTACCGTTTTTTACTTTTATTTCAGGATTTAAAAGAATTACATCTTTTCCATCCACAGCTCCTAAAACCAAGCACTCACTCATAAAAGAAGCTATTTGTTTTCTAGGAAAATTTACAATGGCCACAATTTGTTTGTGCAGCAAGTCTTCCTTTTTATAAATGGTCGTTATCTGAGCTGAGGTTTTTTTTATACCCAAGTCTCCAAAATCTATAATTAGTTGGTAGGCCGGCTTCCTGGCTTCAGGAAAATCGGATACTTCTAAAATAGTTCCTACACGTAAGTCTACTTTTGCAAAATCTTCAAATTGAATAGGGTTACTCATTACTAAGAAAAAATTGGTTGGGTTTTAAAAGTGGAAAATACATTTTTTTTATTACAAAACGCATGACAATATTAGTATATTCAAGAAATTCTTATCATTTGGTTTGTGGATTTTAATTGCTATTTTTGATATAAACATATAAAAATGGCCAGAACTTCTTCAAACATGCTTCCTTTAGGAACTACAGCTCCCCCTTTTAATTTAATGGATACGGTAACCAATAAAAACTATTCTTTAAATGAATTAAAAGGGTTAAAAGCAACAGTTATTATGTTTATCTGTAACCATTGTCCCTTTGTCAAACATATTAATACTCAATTAAGTCAGTTAGCAAAGAATTATAAAAGTAAGGGTGTTGAGTTTATTGCTATTTCAAGTAATGATGTAGAAAATTATCCACAAGATGGGCCGGATAAAATGAAACAAAACGCCTTAGAACAAGAATTTATCTTTCCTTATTTATATGATAGATCACAAGAAGTTGCCAAAGCTTACAAAGCGGCTTGCACTCCAGACTTTTATGTTTTTAATCAAGATTTAAAATTGGTTTATAGAGGACAATTAGACGATTCTAGGCCAGAAAATAACATACCGGTTACCGGAAACGATATTCGACATGCTTTAAACTGTTTACTAGAAAACAAAGAAAACACTAACATTCAAAAACCAAGTATTGGTTGTAACATAAAATGGAAAAACTAATTTTAAGTAAAAAAACGAATAAATTATAAACTACTTTATATCAGATTATTAAAAAATATTCACTACATTTAAGTATTGACTTTTATTCCCTTTCAACAGCACTAAACTCCCCTATCTTATTGTGCACATTGATTATTAGCTTAAAGTGATTTACTTTTTTTTGTTTAAGAAAGTTAAATCTAGTACTAACTAATAAACAGAAATAACATGACATCACTTAATAGGTTTTTTATTTTTCTTGCCTTTGTTTTATTTTCTTACAGTCAAAACATTTATTCTCAAACCATCTATACCATATCGTTATACGTAGATACAGAAACCATTACCAACGAAAACATTAACGAGGTTTGCTCTTTTAAAATTGAATCTCCTAATCGAGAACCAGTTACATATATTGGCGATTTAACAAAATTCATCATTCATGTTAATGCTCGAGATACTATTATTTGGCGAGGAGAATCAACTAGTAACCCAAATGATGACGAAGTACATATTTATTCAATAAACTATTACGACGGCGAAAATGTTTTTGACAGAGAAGTATTGTACGCAGGTGAAAGGACTCCTGGAATTGTAAAAGGCACTGTAAAAAAAGGAGCAAAAGGATACGAAGAAAAATATTCCATTAATTTTAATGTGATTAATTCAGGAAGAATGCAAAATGCCACCTTTGAAATAGACCCTAAAATTTCTGTAAAACCTTAATTAAATGGTCACCTAATAAACTGAAATACATCAGATATGAAAAACCTATTTCCAAATAGAGCTTGCCTGCTCATTGGTTTTTTATATTTATTTAGCCTTTATGGATTCTCTCAAAACTCCACTTATATAGATAGTTTAAAAGCTGTATATAGACAAGGAAAATTTAAAAAGCAGGATAAACTAAGAATCTTAACTGAACTTGCTTCAGAAGAACGAGATCCAAACATTAAACTAAGCTATAGCGAAAAATTAATTGCTTCAGCAGATGAAAACGACTCCTTAAAATATCTCTTTCTCGGTTACTTAAACAAAGGCACAGCTCTAAGACTTAAAAGTGACTTCTCACAAGCATTGAATAGCTATTTTGAAGCCGCCAATATTGCCAATAAAAATAAAATAGAAAGAGACTTAGGTTTAGTAAATATTGCTATTGCAGATGTATATTCCTTAATGGAAAATCATAAAAATGCAATTAGCTACTATGAAATTGGAATTGAATTATTAAAAAAAATAGGAGATTCTCTAAATTTTGCCAATGGTCTATCTAATTTGGGTGATGAGTATTTTATGAATAAACAATACGACCAAGCCATCATTTATTTTATGGAATCCGGCCATATATTCAAAAAAATAAATTCTTTAGAAGGCACTGCTTTTAACCTAGGAAATATGGGAATGGTTTATGCGCAAAAAGGTAAGGACAACTTAGCTAAAGCACATATTAACGAAGCCATCCAAATTTTAGAGAAATTGGAATTGTACTACCCAATTTCGGTATACTTAACGTATATGTCCGATATTTATCTAAACCAAGACAACCGAGCCGCTGCTTTAAACTATTCAAAAAAAAGTTTAGAACTAGCTATTAAATATGGATTAAAAGAACAAATAAGTGAAGCTGCCTTGCAAATTTCAAAACTCTATGAAGATGCCGGAAACTACAAAAGCTCATTAAGTTACTTTAAAGATTACTCCAAGTTCAAGGACAGTGTAAACAACCTAACTAAGGTTCAAGAAATGGCAGATTTACGAACAGATTTTGAAGTATCTCAAAAACAAATTGAAGTAGATTTATTAACCCAGCAGAAAAAAAACCAAGAAATTGAGGTAGCCTTACTTAATCAGCAAAAAAGAAATCAAAAAACTATAGTAATTGCTACTATCATAGCCTTACTTCTAATATGTATGCTGGCATTTGGACTTTATAGAAGGAATAGATATATAAACAAAACAAAGAAAATTATTGAAGGTGAAAGAAACAGATCGGATAATTTATTATTGAACATTTTGCCGGCACAGACAGCTTTGGAATTAAAAAAACACGGAAAAGTACAAGCAAAGAAATTTGAATTAGTATCTGTTATGTTTACAGACTTTAAAAACTTTACCAATTATTCTGAAAAATTATCACCAGAAGACTTAGTAAAGAGTGTAGATTTCTATTTCTCGAAGTTCGACGAGATTATTGAAAAGTATCAGTTAGAAAAAATCAAGACTATTGGAGACTCTTACATGTGTGCAGGAGGATTACCATTCCCATCAAAAGACCACGCCATAAGAATAGTACTTGCCGCACTTGAAATTTCAGAATTTGCTAGAGAAACTAGAAAATCGAATACGAGAAACATAATGCCATTCAACCTTAGAATTGGCATTAACACAGGACCAGTGGTTGCCGGAGTTGTTGGAACTAAAAAGTTTGCTTATGATATTTGGGGAGACACTGTAAATATTGCCTCTAGAATGGAAGCCACCTCATTGATAGATAAAATAAATATATCTGAAAACACCTTTCAACTAGTTAAAGATGCTTTTGAATGTGAGTTCAGAGGGGCTTTTGAAGTTAAAAACAAAGGAGAAATGAATATGTATTTTGTAAATGGCATTAAGGATAAAGCATTTTACAACTTCGTAAACACAAAAAAAATCCTTAATGATATTCAGTAGGCACTATTTATTCTTTTCTTCAATCCATTTACTCATATATTTCGTGCTTTGCAGATAATGATGCTGAAGCATTTGTCCTGTAAAATTGGTTAATCGGTGTTTATTAAGATTTTTCCTAATTTCAAACATCTTACCGAGAAACTCTTTCTTAAAATGATCTTTCTGAAAACGTTGGTTAATAATTTCAAATCCATTTTGTTGTTTTTCCTTCCAAACATTTTCATCTAAATACAAGAAAACACTTTTTTCTACAAATTTTTGAGGATCATCTTCCACAAAACCATTAGGCTGTAATTTACCAAACATCCCTTCTGCTCCTATACTTGTAGTAACACAAGGTGTACCATTTTCCATAGCATCCACTAACTTGCCTTTTAAGCCAGCACCAAAACGTATAGGCGCTAAACACACCTTTGCCTCTTGCATGACATCAGAAACTTCATTGGCAAAACCTTTTATTAAAAAACCTTCTTTTTGGTTATGCAACTGATTTACTTTTTGTGATACATAAGCTCCGTATATATGAAGTTCTGCTTTAGGAAGTCGTTTTCTAATTAAAGGCCAAATGGTTTCTTTTAAATATAAAACAGCATTATAATTTGGTTCATGAAGAAAATTTCCAATACTAATAAAATTTTGCCTATTCTTAAATTCAGGAAGTTTCTCAGTTTGAAGGATTGAGATTTTATCCAATAAAAACGGTAAATAACACAACAGCGACTCCGGGACATCAAAATCTGATTTAAGAAGACTTATTTCAGCTTCAGAAATAATTAAACTTAAATCGCATCTGTAAATACTAGCTATTTCACGTTTTGAAGTATCGTTAAACAAATACTCTAAACTAAAAGTTTTTCCTGCTTTTAATGCTAACTGCCTGCCCTTACGTAAACCATGTAAATCTTCCGTATCTAAAATTCGCAACGCATTTGGGCACTGTTCTACTACACGCCAACCAAACTGTTCTTCCATCATGAACCTATCAAAAAGAACAACATCTGGGTTTAATTTTTTTATAAATTCATCAAAACTAGAATTATTCAACTCTATAGAAACCTGATTTATACCAATACTTTCAAGATTAAAAGCATTGTCACTTTTAGCACAAGGACTTGCAAAAGTTATGTTGTAATTTTCGGATTGAAATAAGTCAATAATTTGCAACATCCTACTTCCTGCCGCCGAACTTTTAGGCTCTGGCCAAACATAACCAATAACTAATAAACTTTTATTCATAAATTTTTATTGAGGCCTTGGAGCCAAACTATATTTAAATCGTACTTGATTTGCCCATTCAACCATTTGTTTTATTTGATTATCCGAAAGTTTAGCTTCTTGATGTGTCCACGTATAAGAAGCTAAAGGCATTTCCCTAGATTCTACCATTTCTATAAGTTCTTCAATTTTATGATCTTTTTTCTTAATGGATAATCCTTCCCAATTAGACATGTTAAAATGATTTTTACCTTCATTAATATGCTCGGCTAGCCAATAGTTAACTGGAGTAATATTGTTATACCATGGATATTTAGAATGATTACTATGGCAATCGAAACAACTTCCTTGTAAAATAGCTTTAATATTTTCTGGAGGATTAGTATCACTTAAAAATGGTTCTACAGAAGCTAAATCTCCTTCATTTTTATCTGGACCAAAAAATTGAGCGACAACAAATACTATTAACACTACGAACAATATTTTTTTTATAGTTTTCATTTCTATTAATTTCAGATAATAAAAATAAGTATTTCTTGTGACTAAGGACCAACTTTACGCCGAATTAAATTACGTAAATCATTCGCGAGAAAAGCGTTTATACTATGCTAATTTAATTATTGAAAACACAGATTTACTTCCCTCTTTATTAAATATTTTATTTATGGTGGATGATAAAATATCCTATCGAGCTGCTTGGGTTTTGGAATTTGTTTGTTCTGAAAAGTTAGAAATTATCCTCCCGCTCATGGATGACTTTACAAAAAACATGCACAAAATTTACTTAGATCCGGCTGTTAGGCCTGTTGCTAAAATTTGCGAACATTTAGCCATAGCTTACTTTTCAAAACAAGAAAACAACATGCAAACAAGGTTAAGTTCAAAACACAAGGAACGAATTATTGAAACCTGTTTTGATTATTTAATTAACGACGAAAAAATAGCACCAAAAGCATATTCCATGAACACACTTTTCCTTTTTGGAAAGGAGTTTGATTGGATACACCCAGAATTAGCATTGATATTAGAACGCGATTTTCACCTACAGAGTTCAGGTTTTAAAGCACGAGCTAAACATATATTAAAGAAGATAAATTACTTCATATTTCATAATTCATAAATCGACTTTCGCAAATCATTTCCTTATCTTTGCTTCTTTTAAAAACGCATTGGATTTTTTATTAAAAATTCACTAAAACCAACACAACACATGTCTTTAACATCTTTAAATGCTATTACTCCTATTGACGGACGCTATAGGGATAAAGTAAACGAGTTAGCTCCTTATTTTTCTGAAGAAGCTTTAATTAAATATCGTGTACAAGTAGAAATTGAGTATTTTATTGCTCTATGCGAGCAACCTTTACCTCAACTTGAATCTTTTAATTCTAATTTATTTGATGAATTACGAGCAATCTATAAAAACTTCACAACTTTAGATGCTTCAGCCATTAAAGAGATTGAAAAAACTACAAATCACGATGTTAAAGCCGTTGAGTATTTTATAAAAGATAAATTTGCTGCTTTAGGTATTTCAGAATATAAAGAGTTTATTCATTTTGGATTAACATCACAAGACATCAATAACACGGCCATTCCTTTAAGCATTAAGGAGGCAATGAACGATGTTTATGTACCTGAATATTTTATTCTTCATAAAAAAATAAAAGAATTAGCTAAAGATTGGGAGAACATTCCAATGCTTGCCAGAACACATGGACAACCAGCCTCACCTACTCGTTTAGGAAAGGAAATAGAAGTTTTTGCGGTGAGAATGGAAGAGCAATTTAATTTGTTAAATGATATTCCAAGTGCAGCTAAATTTGGTGGAGCAACCGGTAATTTTAATGCACACAAAGTAGCTTATCCTAATATTGACTGGAGAGCTTTTGGTAAGAATTTCGTTCAAGGAAAACTTGGTTTGCATCATTCGTTTCCTACTACGCAAATTGAACATTATGACCATATGGCTGCTTTGTTTGACTGTTTAAAACGAATAAACACCATATTAATCGACTTAAATAGAGACATTTGGACTTATGTTTCAATGGATTATTTTAAACAAAAAATAAAAGCTGGTGAGGTTGGTAGCTCTGCTATGCCACATAAGGTAAATCCTATTGATTTTGAAAACAGCGAAGGGAATTTAGGTATAGCAAACGCTATTTTCGAACATCTATCAGCTAAACTCCCAATTTCAAGATTACAAAGAGACTTAACAGATAGTACCGTTTTAAGAAATGTAGGAGTTCCATACGGACACACACTTATTGGATTTAAATCTACTTTAAAAGGATTGAATAAATTACTTTTAAACGAAAGTAAATTTGCTGAAGATTTAGAAAACAATTGGGCAGTTGTGGCTGAAGCCATACAAACTATTTTACGTCGTGAGGCTTACCCTAATCCTTATGAAGCTTTAAAAGGATTGACACGAACAAATGAAAAAATAACTCAGACATCTATTTCAAATTTTATTGATACCTTAGAAGTCTCGGATTCTATTAAAACTGAATTAAAAGCAATTACACCTAGTAATTATACAGGAATATAAAATGATTTTAACAGACAAACAGTCATTATTAATTTGCGCTATTGTAACATTTGGATTTTCCATTTTGGGAATTATGGATGCTTTAGGCAGTTATGTGGTTGTGGCTATACTTGTAATCTTGTTTTTACTTGTGGTTGTTAATTTGTTACTGAATAAGCAATTGTTTGATAAAGATGACGATGCTGAAACTCTCAACTAATAGATTTAAACTAAACAAAAAAGGCTTCTAAAATTTAGAAGCCTTTTTTATATTTTATTTGAGGTTTATTTAAAGAACTTAATAACGTCTTCAAACTTTGAACTATCAATATCTGCCTTTTGTACAGCATCTACAAGTGTTACCATTTTTTCTGGTTTCATTTTGTTTCCTAAAATCCTAACTATACCAAACCCCATATCTTCCGAGCTTGTAAAAACTATAAACTCTTCAGCCGACTCATCATCTCCAATATACTTAACGACTATTTTTGCTGCTTTATCATTAAATTCAATTAGTTCGATATACTTTTTATCGTTCAAAATAGAATTGACTTTAGCTAGTTCGTTAACATAAACATCCTGATTGTTTTCATTGATTTTAAAACCTAGAAAATTTAACCTTTTTACCGAGTTATATGCTTCTTTCTGTTCATTTGTTAACGAGTTTTTATCCAGCTCCACTATGGTTGTAGGAATATCTGCTGAAATAAAATCTGGAGTTTCTTGGTTATCTACAAAATAGGTTTGCAAAGATTCTCCATTATTACAACTTACTAGCATAATTAGTGCTAGTAAGCTAAATAATGTTGTTTTGATTGACGAATTCATTTGTTTTATTTTTTGGTTTTCTTATCCAAATGCTCACTTCCTTGAATGTTCATTTTTTTAGTAAGCTTAGATATTTGATTTAAATCGATGTCACCTGTTAAGGATACAACCACAGTTTCAAACTCACGTTTTTCACCATTCATTTTCACATCCATATCTTTAGTAACAGCGCCTAAGCCATCAACGAACATTAAGAATTCACTTACATGATCTTCATCTCTACCTTGTTTTACATAAAAGGTCATGTTTACCCCGTTATCCTTTACCTCCATTAATTCTTCCAATGCACTTTTACGAGATTGTACCCATTTTGATACATCACTAGAAATGGTTTTACTACCCGTTGTAATAACTTTAAAACTTGTAATACTGTTTACCATTTTAATATATTCTTGGGCTTCAGGATCGTCGGAATTAATATCCATTTTAGCCAACATTTGAAACATTTTTGGCTTTATCGACACATAGGTTACATCTGGATTATCGCTGTATTTTGTGAAAATATCCTGTGCCATAGATGTTAATGGTAATAACATAATTGCCATTAAAAAATAGATTGCTTTATTTTTCATTTTATTTGTTTTTAATTTATTTATCGATTTCATTTTAATTGTTTTTAAAGTTTTATTTAAATATTATTTTGGTGGTGTTTTCCATTTCCTCTAAGTAACCAACCTTAGATACTCCATTGTCCAAATGGTTCAAATAGCTTATTTTTTCAGTTCCCTTATTTAAACTATTGGAAATTAATTCTAAAGATTTAACTACCTCGTTATAAGCCATCATTGGATCGTCAAAGGTTCCTAAATCATCGTCTTCTTGAAACAAAGGCATACTAAAGTAAAAACCTAATAATAGAACTGCTACTGCTGCTACCGAAACCCACTTATAACCGAGTGTTTTTTTAGATTTTAATGCAACGGTTTTGGTAAATGTTTCTTTTTTATTTGTTGAAAAGTAAACAAACATAGGTTTGTACATTTCTAAATGAGGTTCAACGGTTTCTTGTGAAAAGTAGTTTCTTAACTCTTTTTCTTCTTTTAAACTTGTTTCGCCGTTTTCGTACTTTTCAAGTAAGTTTTCTATATTATTTAGTGCCATAACTATGTGTATTAGTTAATTGTTCTCTTATTGCTTTTCTTGCTCTAGACAGGGCCACTCTTACTGCTGTATTATTCATGTCTAACATTTTGGCAATTTCATCCAATTCATACTGTTCTACGTCTCTTAATTGAATTACCAGTTTTTGTTGTTCTGGCAACCTTTCTATAATTTTTGCTACCCAATCTACACTGTCGTTAAATTCTATCTGTTTCTGTAATGATGTTTTTGTGTCTTCATAATTACTATGTACAATTTTTAAATTTTGAGCGTGTTTAGATTTTAGTTTATCCAAGCAAAAATTCTTGGTCATTGTCATAGAAAATGCTTCAACATTCTTATAATCTTCTATCTTTTCTTTATTGTTCCACAATTTCAACAAAACCTCTTGTGTTGCATCTTCAGCTTCTTCTTTCGAAACCAATAATCGTTTCGCTAAGCGGAAGACTTTATCTTTAATCGGCATGACAATATGTATAAATTCTGCCTGTGTCATAGTTTTGATTGGTTTTCAACAGTTGGTTTATGCCTGCTTACTATTACGACGAAACACTTGTTGTTTTGTTACAAAAAATTTTTTGTACGAGATAAAGTAAGTATTTTTATTCCAATTCTGCGGAAGAAAACCTTTTATATGAAAACTCAACGCATAAAACTACTTAGCTTATTATTTTTACTTTCCTTTATTAATGTTGGATGTTTTGAGGATTTAGACGACAATCCTCCATCAACAAAAGATTTAAACAACTTTGTATGGAAAGGATTAAACGCTTATTATTTATATAAAGAAGAAGTACCTAATTTAGCAAACAACAGATTTAACGATTCTGAATACGATAGTTTTTTAAGTAGTTTTTCTTCTCCTGAAGATTTATTTGAAAGCCTTCTATTCCAACGGCAATCCATTGATAGGTTTAGTTGGATTACCGATAATTATATAGAATTACAACAACAGTTAAACGGGAACACTTTTAATAACGGAATGGAATTTGGTCTAGTTAGATTTTCCAATACTAGCACTGAAGTTTTTGGTTACGTGCGTTATGTGTTACCAAATACAGATGCTGAAAGTAAAGGCTTAAAACGTGGTGATATTTTCCATGCTGTAAATGGCGTTTCGTTAAATATGAATAATTACAGACAACTGCTCAGCCCGAATAATTACACTATAAACCTAGCAGTTTATAATGATAATGGCACTCCTGAAACAGATGATGACACCATTGAATCTACCAACCAAAGTATTAATTTAACAAAATCGCCTTATACAGAAAATCCTGTTTTTATAAAACAAGTATTAGAAGTAGCTAACCAAAATGTTGGTTATTTAATGTACAACGGTTTTACACGAGATTTCGACTCACACCTTAACGATACGTTTGGTTATTTTCAATCACAAAACATTCAGAATTTAGTATTGGATTTACGCTATAATTCTGGAGGTTCTGTAAACACGGCTATTTTATTATCTAGCATGATTACTGGGCAATTTACAGGTCAAGTTTTTTGTACAGAACAGTGGAATAGTGAAATTCAATCGCAATTAGCTCCAAATTCATTAATTAACAATTTTACAAATACCAATAATGGAACCCAATTAAACAGCTTGAATCTAAGTAAGGTTTATATTTTAACAAGTAAGAGCACTGCCTCTGCTAGCGAGTTGGTAATAAATTGTTTAAATCCGTATATAGATGTTATTCAAATTGGAACTACAACCACAGGAAAATATCAAGCCTCAATAACACTTTTTGATTCAGCTGACTTCAGTGGGCAAAACATCAATCCAATTCACACCTATGCCATGCAGCCATTAGTAATGAAAACTATAAATGCTGTAGGAAACACAGATTATAATGAAGGACTTAATCCAGATTTTCCCGTTAAAGAAAACTATGGAGACTTAGGTGTTTTAGGAAATCCTGAAGAAACTTTATTGGCTGCTGCATTACAACACATCATTTACGGTGGAAGAATGTCTATTGAACCTATAAGTAATTTAGAAGTAATTGGAGATAGTAAGGATTTTACTCTAACAAAAAACAGAATGTATATTGACAAGAAATAATAAGGCTTGTCAGAATTTAAATTCCGACAAGCCTTTTGTTAACAATACATCTTAAAACTAACTAATTTAATTTTAGTTAAAATAAATTTTTGATGCATTCAACCCTACTTCAAAGGTATTTACTATAGATTTAGTGTTTAAATCGTAAATTATCAAATCGCTTAAAGACGCATAATCCTTCGCATCTGTTACATATAATTTATCATTTTTTACAGCCATACCATAAGGAGTTGTTGCGTCTAAGGTTAATATGGCGCTACTAGGCACTGTACTTGCTGAATCACTTAACTCAAAAACTTCATTATTGGATTGATAATAAACCTTTCCATTAGTATACCCCATAGCACTTGGGTGTACCCCATCAGCAAAACTCAATGTTTCTATAACTGTGTTTGAAGATAAATCTATTTTAGAAATAGAAGCCAGAGTTTCATCACCTGTCCATGCTGGTTTTCCTTCACATAGCACTACAAGTTGTCCTGAGTTATTGATAATCATCTCGTCTGGCATATCGTTAACTACTATTGTATTTACAGTTGAATTCGTAACGTCAATTACGGAAATAATATTATTGACACTATAACCACCTTTATGAGATACATACAATTTATTCCCAACAGCAATTATCTGCTCAGGTCCTTCACCAACAGGAATTGTATTAATAACCATGTTAGTAGATAAATCAACTACTGCAACAAAATCATCGGAAGAATCATAAGGATCACCCCAATTAGTAACATAGCCTATTCCATTAGAAAAAGCTATATATCTTGGCCGATTCAGGCCATCAGAAATAGAACCTTCTTTGATAAAAGAATAACGATCAACCACAACAACAGTATTTACATTATCTGAAACGATATAACCTTTGTTATCATTAAAACCCATAGATTGCAAATAAACTCCTAACTCCTCATTATTTACATTAAAATAGATATTGTTTTCTGAAGTGGAATAATCATTCGAAATATAAGAAACAGAAGCTGGGCCTCCTTCAGCAGTTACTAAAATACCATTTGCATAATCTCCTAAAGAAACTACTGGTGGAGTTGTGCCATCATCATTATCATTACTACAAGAAGTGGTTAAAAAACCAAATACTGCAATTAAAGTTAAAAGCTTAAATACATTTTTCATTTTGTTTTAAAAATTAAGGTTTATATAAAAATTATAATTAATTCCAGGCATGTACCTGCTTAATACAGCTTGGTAATTGATGTTAAAAATATTTTTAAATTGAAGTCCTACCGTATAATTGCGGCTTTTCCCAAATGCATATTCTGCTCCAGCATTGGATAGCAAATAAGCATCCAATATATAATTAGGGTTGTTATCTGATAAAGTAAACACCTCACCTACATACACGGTTTCATAATAGGCTGACATACGTTTATATTGATAATTCAACATAGCCGTTGCCTTATGATTTGGCACATAAATAAGCTGTTTTTCAGTGTCTTTATTTTTTGAAACCGTATAGGCATAAGTACCTCCCAATGCTATTTTATGAGATTGAATTTGTTGTTCTATATGCAGTTTGGCTTCCAATCCATAACTTAATACATGATCTGTATTTACAGGCTTCCAAATACTTCCAGATGGAAGCCAACGAATCATGTTTTTAATATCATTATAAAAACCAACTACCGAAAACGATGTTTTATTAAATGTAAATTCATTACCTAATTCTATTTGATTTGAGGTTTCTGGATTCAACTCCAAATTACCACTTCCAAACCAATACAAATCGTTATACGTTGGAATTCTGAAGTTTTTAGAGCCGTTCAAATTTATAGCATAATTAGATGTAACATGATACTGAACTCCCAAACTATACAATAAAGGACTTTCGTAATTATTAGTGATTTCTTTTCTTAAACTAGCCTCATATAAAAGCTTTTTAAATGTTTGTTTAAACAACAAGCTAAACCCTGAAATTGTTCGATTATTTTCTTCAATATTAGAACTCTCACCTGAAGTATAAGTAACATCTACAACACTTTGTAAATTAGCTTTCTTAAACACTTGATAATCTAACTGATACTTCCCTATATAAGATTTTGCTTCGCCAAAACTAAAGGTGCTTTTTTCTGAATTATGAAAATATTTATAGTTTTCCGATATATGGGCTAACCTTAATGTAGAAATAAACTTGCCATAAAAACCTTGCCACTCTAAAAGGTTTCGAGTATTTAAATCTTGATATTTTGTAGGTGTTTCAGATGGTGACAATAATGAAAAATGACGCTCAGAATCAAATAGATAACCATGAAACTTAATAACATTTTTCTTATTAATTTTATAACCAAAGTTTGCCGACAAAGTGCTGTTATAAAATTGTCCGTTTAAATTGGTTTTATCGCTATCTACATACTTATAGTCATTAGAAGAACTTGTTCTACTTAGTCCGACATCAACAGAAAATTTTTCTGAAGACACACTTCCATTATATCCAACATCCCAAGTATTAAAGCTTCCATAGCTAGCGTAAAGATTATTCTCAAAACCAGAATTAAATTTCAAATCATTATTTAAATGTACCGTACCTCCTATAGCCCCACTTCCGTATAGTACGCTTCCTCCACCACTTCTCACAGTAACATTATCGAAGCTTCTTATATTAATTGTATTAAAATCTGTCTGTCCGTTAAATTGCGAATTAATATTAATTCCATTCCAAATAACGGCAGTTTGTTGTGCAGTTGTCCCTCTAAAAGAAGGAGAAGAAACCATACCTAAACCATTTTCCTTAAAATAAATAGAAGCGTTATTGTTTAGTAATTGTGTTAAAGATGAAGCGCTCCTTAACAAAACACTATCCGTTAAAACACTAGTTAACTGCGTGTCTGAAAACGTTTCCAAATACCTATCGGTTTTTAAAACAATTTCATCAAGCTGCTGAATACTATACTCTGGTGTCTGCGACCACGCCACAACCAAAAAATTAAATACTAAAAAAGTGCTAATAAGCTGTTTCATACTCTTAAAGTTTTTTTCCCGAAAACTTTTAAATTAAGTTATTGAAAATGGCAGGTCTCCTGACTTGCGTCTTCATGTAGGTCTTCCCAGAAATAAATCCAGTGACATTGAAGTTTTACATGAAGCTTTTTAGCTTACAGTTGCGGGAACAGTTCTGGAATTAATTATTACAATTGCACCAGATTCCCATTTAATCGACTAATAAGTCGAACCAAATTTCACTGCAAAAATAGTTTAATTAAAATGAATATCTACTTGAACCTTAAAAATTATTTTTAATACGGGAGTACGATGGAAGGTATAAATCCGCTCAATTAAAAAATGAAAGATTATGATTCCAACTACTATATATATTACTAAATTTGAACCGTGGTACATGCTTTAAAATTTAGTTAAGTATGAACCTAAGAATAAATAGACAGCTATAAATGTTGCAGAAATTATGATTTTTAGATATATATTAATAAGTATTTTTGTTCTGTTTTTTAATTGTAAAAACAATAAGACGGAAACAGCAATAAAACAAGTTTCAACTACTGTTAATTTGGTTTATGCTAAAGGATTTGAAATAACACATCACGACAACTATAGTACATTAACTATAAATAATCCTTGGCCAAAAGCCGAAAAAACCTACCGTTATGCTTTAGTACATAAAAGTATGGCTCCTAAAATTTCTTTAAACAGTTCAGAGTTTGACGGTATAATTACAATTCCTATAAAGGAAATAGTGGTAACTTCCACCACACATATTCCTGCCTTGGAACTTTTAGAAGTAGAAAACACACTCGTTGGGTTCCCTGGTACTGATTATATTTCTTCTGAAAATACAAGAACAAGAATTGATAATGGAAACGTTAGAGAATTAGGCAAAAATGAAGGCATCAACACAGAAGTCTTACTTGAATTACAACCAGATGTAGTAATTGGTTTTGGAATTGACGGAAACAACAAAACCTTTGAAACTATCAGAAAATCTGGAATTCCAGTTATTTATAACGGCGAATGGATTGAATACTCTCCTTTAGCAAAAGCTGAATGGATTAAGTTTTTTGGAGCCTTATATAATAAAACCAAGGAAGCCGATTCCATTTTTAATTCAATAGAAAAAAGCTATTTAGAAGCAAAGTCTATTGCTATAGAGGCTAAAAACAAGCCCACTGTTTTAAGTGGTGCCATGCATAAAGATATTTGGCATTTACCTACGGGAACAAGCACTGAAGCTCAAATTTTAAAAGATGCCAATGTAGATTATTTATGGAGTGATACTACAGGTTCCGGAAGTATGTCATTAAACTTTGAAGTTGTTTTAGATAAAGCTCAAAATGCTCAGTTTTGGATAAATCCATCTTATTACGCTTCTTATGAAGCTTTGGAAAAAGCTAATTCGCATTACACAAAATTTGATGCCTTTAAATCCAAAAACATGTTCACTTTTGCTAATACCAAGGGATTAACTGGAGGTGTTTTGTATTACGAAATGGGTCTAGCCAGGCCTGATTTAGTGTTAAAGGACATCATTAAAATTTGTCATCCAGAACTATTAGAAAACTATACGCCATATTTTTTTAAACCCTTAGAATAGTTGCCAAAAACAAACACATATACTATTTCCTTTCTTGCATTAATTATTTTACTGATTATATGCTTTTTTATGAATATTAGTTTGGGTTCTGTTTCAATTCCAAATAAGGCTATTTTTAAAAGCTTCTTTGGTACTTTAAATCATGAACCTTGGCAATATATTATTCAAAATTATAGATTACCAAAAGCCATGACTGCTATTTTAGTAGGTTCTGGTTTAGGTATTTCAGGTTTATTAATGCAAACACTTTTTAGAAACCCTTTGGCCGGACCGTTTGTTTTAGGTATTAGCTCTGGAGCTAGTCTAGGTGTTGCTTTAGTTATTTTAGGGGCAGGTGTTTTTGGAGGAGCTTTTGCTTCCTTCTTAATTTCTAAATGGAGTATTGTAATTGCAGCTAGCTTAGGAAGTTTTTTAGTACTACTTGCCGTATTAGTAATTGCTTCTAGAGTAAAGGACACAATGGCAATTCTTATAATTGGACTCATGTTTGGAAGTATTACAGCTGCGGTTGTAAGCGTACTTTCCTATTTTAGTTCTGCAGAACAATTACAACAATACATATTTTGGGGTTTTGGAAGTTTAGGTAATTTAACTTGGAATGAACTTGCTATCTTTTTTGCTATTTATTGCTTTGGAATCTTATTAAGTATAATTTCCATAAAAGGACTAAACACATTATTATTGGGTGAGAATTATGCAAAAAGCCTTGGTTTAAATATTAAACAAAGTCGTTTTATCATCATTATTGCAACAAGCTTGTTAGCTGGAACTATTACAGCATTTGCTGGACCAATTGCTTTTATAGGCTTAGCTATTCCACATATAACAAGGCAGGTTTTTAACACTTCAAACCATAAAGTATTATTGCCAGCAGTGTTTTTGTTTGGAGCCATAATCATGTTAATTTGCGACAGTATTGCACAAGTACCAGCAAGTGACTATACGTTACCAATTAACGCCATTACTTCTTTAATTGGCGCTCCTGTAGTTATTTGGTTATTGGTTAGAAAACGTAAAATGATATTTTAATTTGAATAAAAAAATCGTGACGAACCAAACCCAACATATCATTTTAAAAACAGAGAATCTGAGTATAGGATATAAATCTAAAAAAGATAAGTCGGCCATAGCTACAAACATCAATATTGAGCTTCACAGAGGAGAGTTAATAGGTTTAGTTGGAGCTAATGGTATAGGGAAATCTACACTGTTACGAACTTTAACAAACGTTCAAAACAGTTTAAGTGGAAGTGTTTTAATTAATAATAAATTACTTTCTAATTACACTTCTGAAGAATTAGCAAGAACAATGAGTTTGGTTTTAACTGAATCCATTGTATCTAAAAACTTATCCATCTACGAATTAGTAGCCTTAGGAAGGCACCCTTATACCAACTGGGTTGGAAGCCTAACTTCTGATGACATCAACATAGTTAACCAAGCCATAAGCCTAACCAACATTGAATCCTTAAAGCATAAAAAATGTTATGAATTAAGTGACGGACAACTACAGAAGGCTCTAATTGCTCGTGCCTTAGCTCAAGACACTGACTTGATTATCCTTGACGAACCAACTACACATTTAGACATGTACCATAAAGCGTACATTTTAAAACTACTAAAAAACTTAGTAAAAGATACAGGAAAAACCATCCTGTTTTCTTCGCATGAAATTGATTTAGCTATTCAACTTTGCGATAAAATGATTGTTATGACCAACCATGAAATTGTAGCTGATCAACCATGCAACCTTATTTCAAAAGGGATTTTTAACACACTTTTCCCTGAAGATTTAATTGTTTTCGATAAGCAAACTGGAAGTTTCAAAATCAATAAATAATTATTATTCTTTAGAAATAACTTTTATTTCTTAGCTCACTTCTATGGGACTAATTCACCTTTTTTTTTAAAAAATAACATCTACTCTTATTGTTTTTGTAGGAATTTTAAGTATGTTTAAACTCTCATATTAAAACAATTACATAAAATCCTTATTAATACTCCAATAAACGTTAACCTTTACCTCCAAATAAACATATAGTTTGTAACAAAACTGGATGGAGTTAACAAATCTATACAATAACTAAACTTTATAATCTATGTCAAAAATTTTACTCTTAACCTTTTTATGCTTTTATTCAATTTCAACCTTTTCTCAATCAGAAACTAATGACTTAATTTATAGAAGAAGTTCATTATACACCTTAATGGTATCTGATAAAAACGAAGAACATTCAGAAATTATTCAAAATTCATTCATTCACTATCCGTTACCAGAAAAATTTAACTCCCACATAGTAGAAGGTAGAATTATTCCAAAAACAATCGACAATAGTTTATCAAGAAAAGAAATTAATACCGCACAACATGAAGCTATAACAGACTTCCTAAACACCAACGACATTGCAAAGTTAATGGTAGCGAAATGGTTTAACAGAAGTGAAAAAGGTGGTTTTAACATGGACCTTATCTCAAAAAGAGGTTATTATAATGCCTCCGATTTAGATGTTAAAATTGCAAATCAAACAGAGCGAGGTCTTGCATTAATTGCTGATGCAGGAGAAGAGCTTATTAACAATACTTTCGTGGTAATTAATAATTTTAAATACACGAACAAAGAAGAAGTTGCAAAAAAAACCAATAGTATCCTCTCTGCAATTTCTAGCGCAGCCTCCGAAGCAGGGAATTCCGATGTAAGCCTAATAGCAAATACAACGGCACAAGGTGTTGATGTTTTGGGGAAAGGATATATTATTAAAACCGATTCTTATTTGTATAAACTTGTATGGAATGAAGAAGTAGCAGCTATTTTTTACAATGATTTATGGACTGAAGACAACGAACTAGATCCAGAACGTGTTAAAGCATTTGACGAATCAGATATTTTTTCATTAGAATTTGTTGGGATGGAAAGCGCTTGGGCGGATTTGCAAAGCACCAAATTCACAAAACAAACCGATGAAGAATTGATTGCTACCGCCACTGTAAAAGCCTCTGATGCGGTAATAGCAAAACTTCAAAGAAGCTACGAAGTATTTAGAACAAAAACCCCTTTATTGAGTGGCGACCCTATAGCTGCCAAAATTGGTCTTAAAGAAGGTCTTGAAAAAGGTGATAAATATGCCGTTTTAGAACAAGTTATTAACAAAGAAGGGAAAACAGAGTACAAACAAATAGGAGTTATTCGAGTAGAAAAAGATCATATATGGGATAACCGCTATATGGCCACAGAAGAAAACGAATCAGAAATTGAGTACACTACCTTTAAAGGAGCGAAAAATAAATATTACCCAGGAATGCTAATTAAACAAATCAATTAAATTAAAAATCATGAAACTAAAATTTAAACATTACTTTTTATTCTTATGTCTTATCGGCTTCAGTTTTAATGCTACAGCCCAATGGAAGAAAAATAAAGCCAATGAAGATTCCAAAATCTTTAGATACGACCTCGAATGTCAAGGAATCGCAAAAAAAGGAGCAAAACTAGTAAAGGTATCTTCTTATTCTAAAAATCCAAAACACGCTATATCACGAGGTATGAAAAATGCCGTACATGGTATTGTTTTTAAAGGATATGCTGGTGGAAGTCAAGGATGCACATCGTTTAACGCCTTGGTTCCTGATGTAGAAGTCGCTATGGAACATGAAGAATTTTTCGATGCATTTTTTGCTGATGGTGGTGATTATTTAAAATATGTATCTCAAGCTACGGATGGAAATATAGCTGCCGGTGACCGTCTAAAAGTGAGTAGACGAGAATATAAAATTGGAGTTGTAGTAACTGTTCAGGTTGACCAATTAAGAAAAAGACTCGAAAAAGAAGGTATTGTTAGAGCTTTAAATGCTGGATTCTAAATCAAATTAAATTATGAAAAAAAATATTTTTATTACATTAGGACTTATCTGTTTTGTTATTTCATTAGGCTTCTCACAAGCTAAAAAGCCCACATTAATGGTGGTTCCAAGTGATGCATGGTGCAATCAAAACGGATACATGATTAGTTATAACGATCAAGGAACTACAGTTAAAATTCCAGATTACAAGAGAGCCTTTCAAGAAAACGCCGAAGTACTACAAGTTATTAGCCAAATTAATGGACTAATGTCTGAGCGAGGATTTCCTTTAAAAAACATGGAATCGGCAATTAAAACTTTAGAATCGAATGCTGCAGAAGACAATATGAGAACCTCCAAAAATTCTGGAAGCGAAGTAAATGAAAGTCCGATAGACGCTCTTAAAAAAGTTGCTAAGGCTGATATTATTTTACAACTTACTTGGACTGTAAATAAAACAGGTCCAAAAAAATCTATTTCTTTCAACTTACAAGGCCTAGACGCTTATACAGACAAACAAATTGCAACAGCTGTTGGAACTGGAGACCCTTCGTTCTCAGCTGAAACTTCTGTTTTACTATCTGAAGCAGTTTTAGCTCATATGGATAATTTTACCGAAACATTACAAATGCATTTTGATGATATGTTTGAAAACGGTAGAGAAATTATTGTTAGAATACAAACATGGGATGATTGGGATGGTGATTTAGAAACTGAATACGGAAATGACAATGAAGAATTAGGTTTTATTATAGAAAACTGGTTAGACGACAATGCTGTAAAAGGGCGTTTCAGCACCACAGACATGACTGAAACCATGGCTCTTTTTGAACAAGTTAGAATGCCTCTTTTTAATGAAAAAGGTCGAGCTATTGATGCCAGAAGATTTGTGAAAGAATTAAGCGATTACTTAAAAAACTCTCCATACAACATACCAAACAAACTCGTTATGAAAGGATTAGGACGTGCAACAATAATCTTAGGAGGAAAATAAAAATATTATGAAAAAATTTATAACACTTTTATGTTGCTTTATGGCAACTATAGTCAATGCTCAAGATAATAATTACGACATCTCCTTAGGAGCCTATATACCTAATCAAATAGAAGGTATTCCAGCTAGTGCTCATTCCATGCTTAACAATAAACTTGGACAAATTATAACTAGCAATGGAATTAGCGATGATGTTAGAAACTCAAGATTTATCATTACTCCAAATATAACTGTTATGAGTAAAGATATAATTGGAACTGCTCCATCGAAAATTGCATTAAACCTAGAGATGACCCTTTATATGGGAGATGGAATTGCTGGAAATTTATTTTCAAGTGAATCATTTACTCTAAAAGGCGTTGGAACCAACGAAACTAAAGCTTATATGCAAGCAATAAAGCAATTGAAGTCTAATAATAAAAAAGTCCAAGATTTTGTTGCCAACGGAAAAGCAAAAATAATTGATTACTACAATACAAATTGCAACCAAATTATAGCCGAATCTGAAGCATTACAACGTGTTAATAATTATGAAGAAGCTTTATTTTTATTAGTTAATGTCCCAACAGCTAGTGATTGCTTTGATAACGTAAAAGGAAAAATAGAAAGCCTATTCCAAAAAGTTATCGACAATGAGTGTTTAACTAAATACGGAGTTGCACAGGCTATTTGGGCAGCAAATCAAGATATTTATGCAGCAAACGAAGCTGGAACTATTTTATCGACAATTAACCCTCGATCAGCTTGTTTTGGAGATGTTAAAAAACTATTTTCTAAAATTGAAGCTCGTGTTCAAGATTTACAAGACAGAACATGGAAACTCCAGTTACAAGAAATTGAAATACGAAAATCAGCTATACAAGCAGCCAAGGAAGTAGGTGTCGCTTATGGTAAAAACCAACCAAATACGGTTTACAATATTCGTGGTTGGTACTAAAAGGCCATTCATAATTCAATATAAAAACGCTCTGATAGAGCGTTTTTTTTATTTCTATAAGCACATAAATACACCTTTAAGTAAGGGACTGTTACCGCTTAGGCATTCATGCTTTCAGTTGCTAAGCTTGTATAATTTTCAAACATGACAGTCGGGCGGATTAAAGCAAAGAATTTATATAAAATTTAATAGCTCGAGAATAACTAAATCAAGCTACTGTTTGGTATACAAAAATTGAATACTGTTTGGCAAGTTGCTGACATAAAAACCAACACTATCGCGCATTATTATTGACTTTAATTTAACTTCTGTCAATATTTTTTAACCTCAAGGTAAAAATTTATCTTTGAATAAACATCTATTTTTAATGATCGACAATCTTATTCTCATCCTCGCAATTCTACTTTCTGGAGGTATTGGCGCCTACCTTGGTATCGCTTTCAATAAACTAAAAAATAAAGGTGAAAAAAGCATGCTTGAAGAACGCCAGAACCAATTAAACAAATCTATAATTGATTTAAAAGAAAACATTTTTAAAATTGAAAATGAACGAAATGACATTCGTAATGACCGAGATTTTCTAAATTCTGAATTAACCAAACGTAACACAGAATACGAGAATTTGGAGAAACAACTCTTAAAACGCGATGAAGAACTAGTACTTCAACAAGAACAATTACGTAAAGACTTCGAATTGTTAGCAACCAAAATTTTAGATGAAAAGAGTGAAAAATTTACCCTTCAAAATAAAGAAAACATCAAACAAATTCTAAACCCCTTACAAGAAAAAATTCAATTGTTTGAAAAGAAAGTTGAAGACACACAAAAAGAAAGCATAAGTATGCATTCTGCTTTAAAAGAGCAGCTTTTAGGTTTAAAAGACTTAAATCAGCAAATGACTAAAGAGGCCACCAACCTTACTAGAGCATTAAAAGGTGATAGTAAAATGCAAGGAAATTGGGGTGAGCTAGTACTAGAACGCGTGCTAGAAAAATCAGGTTTAGAAAAAGATCGCGAGTATTTTGTTCAGCAAAACTTTACCCGAGAAGATGGAACGCGTGTACTTCCCGATGTCGTACTACATTTACCTGACAACAAACGTATGATTATCGATAGTAAAGTCTCTCTGACTGACTATGAACGTTTAGTGAATGCCGAAGATGACGATAGACCAATGTGGCTAAAAGCACACGTAAACTCTATTAAAAGACACGTAGACCAACTCTCTGACAAAAAATATGAAGATTTGTACGATATGGAGTCCCCTGACTTTGTCCTTATGTTCATTCCAATTGAACCAGCATTTGCTGTAGCAATAAATGAAGACAGCTCATTATACAACAAAGCCTTCGAAAAAAATATTGTAATTGTTACACCAACCACCTTATTAGCTACCTTGCGTACTATTGATTCTATGTGGAATAATGAAAAGCAACAACGAAATGCGTTAGAAATTGCAAAACAAGCTGGTGCCTTATACGACAAATTTGAAGGATTAGTAACTGATTTAACTGGTGTTGGCAAAAAAATTGATGCAGCAAAATCAGACTATTCAGCTGCCATGAATAAACTTGTTGAAGGCAAAGGAAATATTGTTGGACGTGTTGAAAGGTTGAAAAAAATGGGAGCTAAAGCAAAAAAAGCGCTTCCTGAAGTTATAATAAAACGTGCACAAATACATCATGATGACGAAGAATAAAACACATAAATTATGAGAAAATTTCTATTTATATTTTTAGCAGTAATAATTTTAGGGTTTGCCGGTTATGCTTCATTTATCTATTATGGTTCCTATAGCGAAGGGGTTCGAGCAGGTGAATTGGTTCAGTTTAGTAGTAAGGGTGTAATTATAAAAACTTGGGAAGGAGAAATAAGCCAAGGGGTTTCCGAAGGCCAACTATTTAAGTTTTCGGTAGAAGGAAAAGAAAAAGAAGTGATACAAAATTTAAAGGATTTCCAAGGAAAATACGTAAAACTTCATTATTTTGAACGTTATAGAAAAATATTTTGGTTAGGAGACACGAAGTTTTTTATTACCAAAGTAGAAGAAGATATTGAACGAAATAATAGACGCTTTTAAATGAGAGAGACTTATAAACCAGCAGCACATTCACGTATTTCAATTTCCGAATTAATGAAGCCTTCGCACTCCAATTTTAACGGAAAAATTCATGGAGGTTATATCCTTAATTTAATGGATCAAATAGCTTTTGCATGTGCCTCAAAACACTCAGAGGCGTACTGTGTTACAGCTTCGGTAGATACAGTAGATTTTCTAAACCCCATTGAGATTGGTGAATTAATTACCATGAAAGCTTCAATCAATTATGTTGGAAACACATCTATGGTTGTTGGAATTCGTGTAATTTCAGAAAATATCATTACAGGAAAAATCAAGCATTGTAATTCTTCATATTTCACTATGGTTGCAAAAAATGAAGCCAATCAATCTGTAGCTGTTCCTGGTTTAATTTTAACCAGTTCTATTGAAATTAGACGTTTTTTAAAAGCTATTGAACTTATTAAATCAAAAAACAACAGACATAAGGTACTCGATCATAAATCTTTTTCCGCAGAAGACTACCTACATATATTAAAACCTTACAAGGTTAAGGTTGAAATTTAATCAACTTAATTAGTTGACTTACAAAGTATTTAATTATTTTCTTCAGAATTTATTTTCATATTCCGTAAAATAGCGTACCTTTATTATCACTTAATAAGGTGATATTACATATTATCCCTAAATAACGTGATAATTACCATTATTCTTAAATAAGGTAATATCAATAAATACCGATTGAACTAACGTATGACAAGTGTAATAACAGGGGACATTATAAAATCCAGAAGTATAAGTAATCCAGAATTATGGTTACATACATTAAAAAACGCACTTACAACTATAGAACCAGATACTTCTTTATGGGAGATTTATAGAGGAGATAGTTTTCAAATAGAAATAAAAGATGCTAAAAAAAGTTTTGAAGCAGCCCTCTATCTTAAAGCTTGTATTAAAACCATTAAAGAATTAGATGTTAGACTAGCCATTGGCATTGGAACTAAAACTTATTCAGGAACACAGATTACAGAATCTCAAGGAGAAGCATTTCAAAATTCTGGAGAAACTCTTGAAACTCTAAAAAAGGAAAAACAGAGCCTTAAAATAAAAACACCTAATAAGCAATTAAACAAAGAATTGAATCTTTATTTTAGATTAGCTTTAGTAAGCATGGACCGCTGGACTGTAAACTCAGCCGAAATAGTAAAAGTGAGTTTAGAAAACCCAGACGCCATTCAAGAAGAGTTAGGTAAACTATTAGGAATAAACCAAAACGCTATTAGTAGAAGGCAAAAACGAGCCAATTTAGAGGAAATTCTGGAATTGGATAGTATGTATCAACATAAAATAACTCAGGAATTATGATGCTTTTAATCAAACTGTTTTTGGCGCATTTAATTGGAGACTTTGTTTTTCAAACTGAAAAATCTATAAAACAGAAAGAGAGGAAGAAATTAAAATCACCTGTTTTTTACATTCACATTGCCATTCATTTTATCTTATTAATGCTCTTGTTATGGAATATTTCACTTTGGCCAATTATTCTAACCATAACGATCTCACATTTTATAATAGACGTTTTAAAGCTTTATTTTAAAAGTAAAAAAACAAAACGATTGTGGTTTTTCCTAGACCAATTGCTACATATAATAATGATTTTTGTAGCCTACTACCTATTTACAGACAACAACCTAGATTTGTCAAAAACTTTTACTGAAGCTAACTTACTACTTATTACTTGTATACTTTTTCTAACCCAACCAACTTCCATAATCATGACGATTATTTTCAGTAAATGGAACATAGAAAAACTAACAACCGGAAATGAATCTCTTAAAGATGCAGGTAGATATATTGGTATGTTAGAACGTTTGTTGGTGTTTATATTTATAATTACAGATCATTGGGAAGCTGTTGGATTTTTAATAACTGCCAAATCGGTTTTTAGGTTTGGTGATTTAAAAGAAAGCAAACACCGAAAATTAACGGAATATATTTTAATAGGAACCCTTATTAGCTTTGGAATAGCAATTCTGACAGGAATTCTATTTCTGAACTTGATATAAACATAAAAACCATCAAATTTCTTTGATGGTTTTTATTTATTAATTCATAAAGAATATACTTATTTACTTAAATACATTTTACGTCTTGCGTATAAGTTGTAAAACTCATCATCCTTTAAACTATCTATAAACAATATACTTTCTCCTGTACTTTTCATTTCCGGTCCTAATTGTTTATTCACATTATGGAATTTGTCAAAAGAGAAAACTGGTTGCTTAATTGCAAATCCTTTTAACTGAGGATTGAAGTTAAAGTCAGTTACCTTATTTGCACCTAACATAACTTTAGTTGCGTAATTCACATAAGGTTCACCATAAGCCTTAGAGATAAATGGTACAGTTCTAGACGCTCTTGGATTAGCTTCAATGATGTACACTATATCATCCTTAATTGCAAACTGAATATTAATTAAACCAACTGTTTTTAATGCTAAAGCAATTTTCTTAGTATGATCTTTAATTTGTTGCATTACAAACTCTCCTATATTAAAAGGAGGTAAAGTGGCATTACTATCGCCCGAGTGAATTCCACAAGGTTCTATATGTTCCATAATACCAATGATGTATACATTTTCTCCATCGCAAATAGCATCGGCTTCTGCTTCAATGGCTCCATCAAGATAATGATCTAATAACAATTGATTACCTGGCATTTGTCTTAATAAATCAACAACATGCTCTTCTAAATCCTGTTTATTAATTACAATTTTCATTCCTTGACCACCTAAAACGTATGATGGACGAACCAAAATTGGGAAGTCTAATACATCTGCAATCGCAGCAGCTTCATCCGCAGTTGTTGCAATATCAAATTGTGGGTAAGGAATGTTGTTTTCTTTAAGTAAGTTCGAAAACAGACCTCTATCTTCTGCTAAATCTAAAGATTGATATGTAGTACCAATAATTTTAATTCCGTATCTATCTAGTTTTTCAGCAAGCTTTAAGGCTGTTTGTCCACCAAGTTGTACAATAACGCCTTCAGGTTTTTCGTGTTTAATTATATCGTAAATGTGTTCCCAAAAAACTGGTTCAAAATACAACTTATCTGCCGTATCAAAATCAGTTGAAACCGTTTCTGGATTACAGTTAATCATTATAGTTTCATAACCACATTCTGCAGCCGCTAAAACCCCATGAACACAACAATAATCGAATTCTATTCCTTGCCCAATTCTATTTGGACCAGATCCTAAAACAATGATTTTTTTCTTGTCAGAAACAACACTTTCATTATCTGAATAGCGCTTTCCATCTGCCGTTTCCATTTCATTTTCGAAGGTAGAATAGTAATACGGTGTTTCTGCTTTAAATTCTGCAGCACAAGTGTCAACTAGTTTATATACACGATTAATTCCTAGCTCCTCTCGTTTATTATAAACCTGGCTTTCTAAGCAATTTAACATATGAGCAATCTGTCTGTCTCCGTAACCTTTTTGTTTGGCTTCAAGCAGTAAATCACGATCTAATGTATCTATAGTATACTTTGAGATTTCTTTTTCTAGGTAATGAAGTTCTTCATATTGTTTTAAGAACCACATATCTATTTTTGTGATTTCATGAATCCTGCTTAATGGAATTCCCATTTGAATAGCATCGTAAATCACAAACACACGATCCCAACTAGCATGAGTTAACTTGCTAATTATTTGATCGTAATTTTTATATCCTTTTCCATCAGCACCAAGTCCATTTCGTTTAATTTCGAGAGACTGTGTGGCTTTATGAAGCGCTTCTTGGAACGAACGTCCAATTCCCATAACCTCTCCTACAGATTTCATTTGAAGCCCTAAGGTTCTATCACTTCCTTCAAATTTATCAAAATTCCAACGTGGGATTTTAACAATTACGTAATCTAAACTAGGCTCAAATAATGCTGATGTTGATTTTGTAATTTGGTTGTCTAATTCATCCAAATTATAACCAATTGCTAATTTTGCAGCAATTTTAGCAATTGGGTAACCAGAAGCTTTTGAAGCTAATGCCGAAGAACGGGAAACTCTTGGATTAATTTCAATAGCAATAATATTTTCTTCATCGTCCGGGCTAACTGCAAACTGCACATTACATCCTCCTGCAAAATCTCCAATACTACGCATCATATGGATAGCCATATCACGCATTCTTTGGAAAGTTTTATCGCTTAAGGTCATGGCTGGTGCAACGGTAATCGAATCACCAGTATGGATACCCATAGGATCCATATTTTCAATGGTACAGATAATTACTACGTTGTCGTTTTTATCTCGAAGCAATTCTAATTCATACTCTTTCCAACCAATAAGCGCCTTATCGATCATAACTTCGTGAATTGGAGAGATTTCTAATCCACGTGTTAGTAACTCATCAAACTCTTCTTCTTTAAAAACAAAGGAAGCTCCTGCTCCACCTAAAGTGAAAGAAGCTCTAATAACTAATGGGAAACCAAATTCCTGTGCTATTTCCTTTCCTTCCAGATAAGAAGTAGCTGTAGCTTGAGGCGCCATTGGAACCCCAATACTAAGCATTAACTCTCTAAACTTTTCTCTATCTTCAGTAATATTAATAGCATCTATATCTACTCCAATAATATCTACATTAAAGTCCTCCCAAATACCTTTTTCGTCTGCTTCTATACATAAGTTTAAAGCAGTTTGTCCACCCATGGTTGGCAAAACGGCATCGATTTGAGGGTGCTCTTTTAATATTTTAACTAAAGACTTGGTAGTAAGCGGCAACAAGTAAACATGATCAGCCATAGAAGGATCTGTCATGATTGTTGCTGGATTAGAATTAATTAAAATTGTTTCTATTCCATCTTCTCTTAAAGATCGTAAGGCTTGGGTTCCAGAGTAATCAAATTCACAAGCTTGGCCAATCACTATTGGTCCTGAGCCAATAATTAATACAGACTTAAGGTTTGGATTTTTAGGCATTTTGGTGGTAATATATTATTATTATAGTGTTTGCAAAAATACTGAATAGTAGATATAAAAAAAGGCGTTACCGTAAAGTAACACCTTTTATATATTAACAATTGTTAATCATTATCTTTTATGACTTGGATCAGAAGACACAGATATTTTCTTTCTTCCTTTAGCTCTTCTACGAGCTA
>NZ_DATGNR010000087.1:0-34118 GCF_035306605.1 Xanthomarina sp.
AGAAGAAATGTCAAGAGTTTGTGAACTTACTGGAAAGAAAGCGATGGTTGGAAACAACGTATCTCACGCAATGAATAAAACAAAGCGTAAATTTGATGCAAATCTTATTAAAAAACGTTTTTATCTTCCAGAAGAAGATAAATGGGTAACTTTAAAGGTTTCAACTTCAGCGTTAAAGACTATCAACAAAATTGGTATCGCAGCTGCAATTAAAGAAGCTAAATCTAAAGGGTTTTATAAATAATAACCTCAATTAAAAGTTAAGAAAATGGCAAAGAAAGGTAACAGAATACAAGTAATTTTAGAGTGCACAGAGCATAAAGAGTCTGGTCAACCAGGAACTTCTAGATATATTACTACCAAGAATAAAAAGAACACTCCAGATAGAATGGAAATTAAAAAATTCAATCCTATCTTAAAGAGAGTAACTGTTCATAAAGAAATTAAATAATTAGATTTTTACGACAGTAAAATTCAAATAATTCAAATTAGAGGTTTTTAATTTTTATAAAAACGTCAGATAACAACAAAAAAACTTTAGGTTAAAGTTTTAAAAAACATAGAACATGGCAAAGAAATCAGTTGCATCGTTACAAACAGGATCTAAAAGGTTAACAAAAGCTATAAAGATGGTAAAGTCTCAAAAATCAGGAGCTTACACTTTTGTTGAATCAATTATGGCACCAGAGCAAGTAAACGAGTGGTTATCTAAACACTAACCAAATCGTGTTGTACAATATTTAAGCTGCTTTCTATTCTAGAGAGCGGCTTTTGTTTTATATTTACATCAGTAAAAGTGACAAATGTTCAGCTAAAGTATTTAGGCAAGACTTTTGTTTCATCTAAAATCATTGAATCAACATAAAATGAGCTTTTTTAAAAAAATATTTTCTACTGAAAAAAAAGAAACATTGGATAAAGGTTTAGAAAAATCTAAAACCAATTTCTTTAATAAGTTAACCAAAGCTGTAGCTGGAAAATCTAAAGTAGATGATGAGGTTCTAGATAGCCTAGAGGAAATCTTGGTTACTAGTGATGTGGGTGTCAATACAACCCTTAAAATTATAAAACGCATTGAAACACGTGTGGAACAAGATAAATATCTTGGAACCGACGAATTGAATAGAATTCTTCGTGAAGAAATTGCTGCCTTATTAAGCGAAACCAATTCTGGTGAAGATACGGATTATTCCATTCCGAAATTACCTGTCAATGCCGATGGTAGTAAAACTCCTTACGTTTTAATGGTCGTTGGAGTGAATGGAGTTGGAAAAACAACAACCATTGGAAAATTAGCCTATCAGTTTAAAAAGCAAGGCTTAAATGTGGTTCTTGGAGCGGCCGATACTTTTAGAGCAGCAGCCATAGATCAACTACAAGTTTGGGCAGATCGTGTGGATGTGCCTATGATTAAACAAGCAATGGGAAGCGATCCAGCTTCTGTGGCCTTCGATACGGTGCAAGCGGGAGTGAAACAAAATGCTGACGTTATTATTATTGATACAGCAGGACGTTTACATAACAAAGTAAATTTGATGAACGAGCTTACAAAAGTTAAGCGTGTGATGCAAAAAGTGGTGGGAGATGCACCTCATGATGTGTTGTTGGTTTTAGATGGTTCTACTGGGCAAAATGCTTTTGAACAAGCGAAACAGTTTACTGCTGCAACAGAAGTGACCTCGCTAGCGGTCACTAAATTAGATGGTACTGCCAAAGGTGGTGTAGTGATTGGTATTTCAGACCAGTTTCAAATTCCAGTAAAATATATTGGAGTGGGTGAACGTATAGAAGATCTTCAGGTTTTTAATAAATATGAATTTGTAGATTCCTTCTTCAAATAAACATATAAAGTATTAAAAAAAGGCTTCAAGTTAAACTTGAAGCTTTTTTTGTTAATAAGGTTGTATATTTGCAACCTGAAAAATCGGAATATTAATAAAAGTATTCCTGATTGAAAGGGACATAGCTATGAGAACAAAATCGCTTAAAAAGAACAAAATCAATGTAGTAACACTTGGCTGTAGTAAAAACGTTTACGATAGTGAAGTATTAATGGGACAACTAAAGGCCAGTGGCAAAGATGTTGTACATGAAGAGGAAGGAAATATTGTCGTAATAAATACCTGCGGTTTTATTAATAATGCCAAAGAAGAAAGTATCAATACCATTCTTGATTTCATGCAGAAAAAAGAAGATGGAGAAGTTGATAAGGTATTTGTTACAGGATGTTTAAGCGAACGTTATAAGCCGGATTTACAAAAAGAAATTCCCAATGTGGACCAGTATTTTGGAACCACCGAATTACCTGGCTTACTTAAAGCCTTAGGTGCAGATTATAAACACGAATTAATTGGTGAGCGTTTAACCACCACACCAAAAAACTATGCCTACCTAAAAATTGCTGAAGGCTGTGATAGACCTTGTAGTTTTTGTGCCATTCCATTGATGCGTGGAAAACACAAATCAACGCCTATCGAGGATTTAGTTACTGAAGCTGAAAAGCTAGCTGCCAATGGTGTCAAGGAATTAATTCTTATTGCTCAAGATTTAACATATTACGGATTAGATTTATATAAAAAACGTAACCTAGCAGAATTGCTTGAAGCGTTAGTAAAGGTAGAAGGAGTAGAATGGATTAGGTTGCATTATGCCTTCCCTACAGGATTCCCAATGGATGTGTTGGAGGTAATGAACCGTGAACCTAAAATCTGTAATTATCTAGATATTCCATTACAACACATTTCCGATAACATATTAAAAAGTATGCGTCGTGGAACTACTAAGGAAAAAACCACTAAGCTACTAAAAGAATTCAGAAAAGCTGTTCCAGAAATGACCATTAGAACAACTCTAATCGTTGGTTATCCTGGTGAAACAGAAGAAAACTTCCAAGAATTAAAACAATGGGTTTCAGATATGCGTTTTGAACGTTTAGGCTGTTTCACATATAGCCATGAAGAAAATACGCATGCTTACAACTTGGAAGATGATGTTCCAGAAGAGGTAAAGCAAGATCGTGCCAACCAAATTATGGAAATTCAATCTCAAATTTCATGGGAATTGAATCAAGCTAAGATTGGACAAACTTTAAAAGTAGTCATCGATAGAAAAGAAGGTGAATACTTTGTAGGTCGTACTGAATTTGATTCTCCAGATGTGGATAACGAGGTTTTAATTGATGCTTCTAAAACCTATTTAAAAACAGGCGAATTTACTACAGTAAAAATTACCGATGCGGCAGACTTCGATCTCTATGGTGAAGTTGTTGCCTAATACTGAGTAAAAGTCTATGCCATTTCGTTAAAAATTTATTCGTATGGTTTAAATTCCTGATTGCTGTAAGGTGAGCTGTCAGGAATTCTAACGATATTAAATTCTAAATCCACCGCTTGGTGACAAGCGTTACACGTATTGGTTAAATTAATATAGCTGCTTTCAAATAAGGCGGAATTACTTTCTTGTATCGCTTTATCAATACTGTCTAAGGGAGGAATTAACATGCTTATGAGCTGACTTTCCTTTCGGTGGGCTTGATATTCCTGAATATCCTCAATAGCTTCCATTAATTCATGCACTTCAAAATCAGCAAGTTTCCAATTCTTGTTCTGACCAGCAAACCAAAGTTTCGAGTGATGTGCTTGAATGCTACCCATAAAATCGCCAAAACCAGGTTTGTAAGTATTGGCTAGTTTAACTTCCAAGCTGTCAATGCGCTTTTGCAAAACTTTTGTTTGGTCTGTCTGTTGGTTGCAAGAAAAAAATCCAAAGATCAATAAGATTAAGAATATCTGTCTCATGTAGTAGTATGTTTTTTTTACGGTCGTCGTCGTTTTGTGTCAACCGTTATCTGATGACTTATTTTAATGTTTTTTACAATTACTTCTTGCCTTCCGGCCGATAAAGACGAATTTCGTCATTATTTAGGACAAAGCCAAATTTGCTAATTGGTCTGAATAATCTAATAAATTTCAAGGATGACAATTTAAGGCTTCGGAACTAGTTTCTAAAAAAATAAACTGTTTTTAGAATGGCTATAACTTGGATAAACGAAAGTATCGTAAAAGCTCATGGAGAACCTTAAACATTGTCGCGTAAGTCTAACTTTTGAAATAAATATTGATTTATATAAACTGAAATAAAGTTTCCTAGCGGTCCTCTTGCTTTAATGTATAGGGTTTAGCCATGTATGGTTTCCGATTTTCCATAATTTTGGATGACTTCTGCTTCAAATTCGATGAGTTCCTTCCAACGTTTGTCTACATCTACATCCTGTCCGTATTTTCTAGCAAATCCTATAAATAGGGTGTAATGCCCAGCTTCACTAATCATTAAATCATGATAAAATTTAGATAATTCTGGATCTTTGATTCTTTGAGATAATAATTTAAAACGTTCGCAGCTTCTAGCTTCAATCATGGCAGAAAACAAAAGTCTGTCAACCATAGCTTGTGTACGGCTACCTCCTTTATTCATAAATTTATAAAGCTCGTTTACATAACTGTCCTTACGTTCTCGACCTAGGGTATAGCCTCTTTTCTTTATAATTTCATGAACCATTTCAAAGTGTTCCAATTCTTCTTTGGCCAAGGCTAATAATTCGGTTACTAAATCCGTGTACTCGGAATTAAGTGTAATAATAGTTATAGCGTTAGTGGCCGCCTTTTGCTCGCACCAAGCGTGATCTGTTAAAATTTCTTCAATATTCGACTCAACAATATCAACCCATCTCGGGTCTGTAGCTAATTTTAAACCTAACATAATTTATTTTTGGGTAAAGATACTTAATCTTTTCAGGTCTTGTCCATCTATTATTTTAAGTTATTTTTAAGACAAGAAACCGTATCTTTACTTTTTAAAAACCTGCAAAGCTTAACTATGCCAACAGACTGTATTCCGTTTAAAGACACCAACTATTTTTCTAGTTTAATTTGCGATTACTTAGATGAAAAAGATTCTTTAAAACCTTTTTATAATAGGTTTCCGAATCTTGAAAACTTTAAAGGGCAAATGGAAGAAAAAACTTCTCAGTTCTCTGAAAAGTCTCGGACAGTTTTAGTTGAAAGTCTCAAAACACAATACCAGGACTTAGCAGCATCCGATAAAACAATCGCGAATATCAACGCGCTTTTACAAAAGAATACTTTTACCATAACCACAGGTCACCAGCTTAATTTATTTACTGGACCTTTATATTTTTTCTACAAAATTATTTCCACCATTAATCTGTGTTCCGAGCTTAAAGAGGCTTATCCTAAACAAGATTTTGTGCCTGTTTATTGGATGGCTACGGAGGATCATGATTTTGAGGAAATAAACTTTTTTAATTTCGAAGGAAAGAAAATAAGATGGCACAAAGAGGTGTCCGGAGCGGTTGGAGAATTGGATTTAGAAGGTTTACAGAAAATTTCCGATTTGTTTGGATCTCATTTAAATTTTGGCAAAAATGCTGACAGCTTAAAAAATTTATTCGAGAAGGCATATACCAACCACAGCAACTTAAGCGAAGCAACTAGATATTTGGTCAACGAGCTTTTTTCTGAAACAGGCTTGGTGATTCTAGATGGAAACGACAAAGAGTTGAAGCGTCTATTTCTTCCATTTGCACAGGACGAATTATTGAATCATACTGCTTTCAACAAGGTTTCAGAAACCTCAAGGCAGCTTAATGAGGTGTCGTCAGACTATAAAATACAAGTGAATCCGAGAGAGATTAATTTATTCTATTTAGATAAAAACCTTCGTGAACGTATTGTTTTTGAGAATGAAACATATCAAGTCCTCCATACGAATATATCTTGGAGTAAGGACGAATTAATAAAGCATCTCCATGAGGCGCCAGAAAATTTTAGTCCGAATGTTATTTTACGCCCATTGTATCAAGAGGTTATTTTACCAAACCTTTGTTATATAGGTGGAGGAGGAGAATTAGCCTACTGGTTTCAATTGAAATCTAATTTTGAAACGCAGCAGGTGCCCTTTCCTATTTTATTACTTCGAAATTCAGCTTTGTTAGTTTCAAAAAAGCAGCAGGAAAAATTGGATAAGTTAGACCTATCGATAAAAGATTTGTTTCTGCATCAAAATGATCTAATTGAAAAAGTTACTAGAGATCGTTCCGAATTAGATATCGATTTCTCTAAGCAGAAATCCTTCTTAAAACAGCAGTTTGAAGACTTGTACGCATTAGCTAAACAAACAGACAAATCGTTCCTTGGCGCCGTTTCAGCACAAGAAAAGAAGCAACTTAAAGGGTTGGATATGCTTGAAAAGCGATTGCTTAAAGCTCAAAAAAGAAAATTAAAGGAAATTTTAGATCGTGTGGTTTTACTTCAAAACGAACTATTCCCTAACCAAAGCCTGCAAGAGCGTCAAGCTAATTTTTCTGAATTTTATATGGAGTATGGAGACCAATTTACTCAACAGTTAATGTTAAATTTGCAACCTTTAAAACAGGAGTTTTTAATATTAAACTTAGAGTAATTTCATGCATAAAATTGATTTAGACCTCATAGAAATGACCTTAGACGTCATGAAATATGTTATTGGTAGAATATCAGCAACCGAACATCCTATTGGTAAACCCAAGAAATACGAAGAACTTAAAGAACTTGTTGGCGAAACTGTGACCGATAAAGGAGTTGGTGGCGAGTATGCTTTCAATTTATGGAAGGAACACTTATCTAAAGCCAATGTACCTGTAGACCATCCTAGAAACTTGGCGTTTGTGCCTGCATCACCCACGCGTGCGGCTATTATGTTTGATTTGGTGACTTCAGCCTCAAGTATTCATGGCGCGTATTGGATGGAAGGTGCCGGTGGAATTTTCTGCGAAAACGAAGCTATGAAATGGATTGTTTCTTTAACAGGCTTACCAGAAGGTGCTTTTGGCGTGTTTACAAGTGGTGGAACTGCAGCTAATTTATCGGCTATAGTGACGGCTAGGGAGCATTGGCGTGAAGACGAGACTTATAAAAGAGAAAAAGGCTTGATTATAACTTCCATCGGAGCACATTCTTCTATTAAAGCCATGGCAAAGGTGGCCGATGTGGATATTTTACTGGTAGATTCTGAAGAAAAATTAACAGGCGAAGATCTGCGTAAAACCATCGATAACTTAAGCTTCCATCAACGGAAACGTCTGTTTGCCGTAGTAGCCACGGGAGGGACAACCAATGCAGGAATTATTGACGATTTAGAAGGGATTGCTGAAATTTGTGAAAAAGAAACTATTTGGTTCCATGTAGATGCAGCTTATGGTGGGGGAGCTTTAGCAGCCGATTCGGTTCGACCATTGTTTAAAGGAATAGAACGAGCAGATAGCATAACTATCGATCCACATAAATGGATGTTCTCTCCCTACGATTGTGGAGCAGTCATCTATAAAGACCCAGAATTAGCTAAAAACGCCCATTCTCAACAAGGATCTTATTTAGATATATTTAAGGATGAAGGAGCGCATGGCTTCAATCCTACCGACTATCAACTTCAATTAACACGTCGTGTTCGTGGATTGCCTTTGTGGTTTTCATTGGCAACTCATGGAACAGATAAGTATAAAGAATCTGTGGAAAGAGGTATTGAATTAGCTCAGATTGCTGGTAAGTTGATCGAAGAAAATCCAAATATGGAACTGGTAAGAGAGCCAAGTCTGTCTTGTGTATTATATAGAAGAATTGGATGGAAGCCGGAAGATTACACACATTGGACTTACGAAAATCATAAAAAAGGATTTGCTTTGGTAACGCCAACCAAGTGGAAAAACGGTGACACCTTTGAGACTGTGTCGCGATTTTGCTTTATCAATCCGGATACCACAGAAAAAGATATCCAAATGATTTTGGATTCGATGAATTAATTTCAAAAATAGCCTTGCTAAACTGATAATTATAAAATCAATTACTATTTTTGCGCATGCAACACAACAAAGTACTTATTTTAGATTTCGGCTCGCAATACACACAGCTTATTGCACGCCGCGTAAGGGAACTCAATATTTATTGTGAGATTTACCCGTATAATAAAATTCCAAAGAGCGTAGAAGAATACAAAGCAGTCATTCTTTCTGGTAGTCCAAATTCTGTAAGAGCAGAAAACGCCCTACATCCAGACCTATCACAAATTAGAGCCAAAAAACCTATGTTGGCCGTTTGTTATGGAGCTCAATATCTAGCTCATTTCTCTGGTGGCGAAGTCGCGCCTTCAAATACGAGAGAATATGGTCGTGCTCATCTGTCTTTTATAAAACCTAACGAAGCGTTCTTTAAGAATATTCAAGAAGGAAGTCAAGTGTGGATGAGTCATAGCGATACCATCAAAAACCTTCCAACTAATGGCGTTTTATTGGCCAGCACACATGATGTGAAAAATGCAGCATATAAAATTGAAGGTGAAGAAACTTATGCCATTCAATTCCATCCAGAAGTGTATCATTCCACCGATGGGAAACAATTGTTGGAAAACTTCTTGGTTCACATTGCTAAATTAGAACAAGACTGGACACCGCAATCCTTTGTGGAAGAAACTGTTGAAGACTTGCAAAATAAATTAGGAACCGATAAAGTGGTTCTTGGTCTTTCTGGAGGTGTCGATTCTTCTGTGGCAGCTATGTTATTGCACAAGGCTATTGGTAAAAATCTTTATTGTATTTTCGTAAATAACGGTTTATTACGTAAAAACGAATTCGCTGATGTTCTAGAACAATACAAAGGCATGGGATTGAATGTAAAAGGCGTTGATGCTTCCAAACGTTTTTTAGATGCCTTAGCAGGTCTAAGCGATCCAGAGGAGAAACGCAAGGCTATAGGTCGTGTTTTTATCGAGGTGTTTGATGATGAAGCCCATGAAATTACAGATGTAAAATGGTTGGCACAAGGAACCATCTATCCAGATATTATCGAGAGTGTTTCAGCTACCGGAGGTCCAAGTGCAACTATAAAAAGTCATCATAATGTAGGTGGTTTACCTGATTTTATGAAACTTAAAATTGTAGAGCCTTTAAAGGCCCTATTTAAAGATGAGGTGCGTCGCGTAGGTGCTTCTATGGATATGGATAAAAACCTTTTAGGTCGTCATCCTTTTCCAGGTCCAGGATTGGCTATTCGTATTTTAGGTGATATAACTGCCGAAAAAGTGCGTATTTTGCAAGAGGTCGATGCTGTTTTTATCAATGGCTTAAAAGAATGGGGCTTGTACGACAAAGTATGGCAAGCGGGAGCCATTCTTTTACCAGTAAATAGTGTTGGAGTTATGGGTGATGAACGTACCTATGAAAAATGTGTGGCACTTAGAGCAGTAGAAAGTACAGATGGTATGACCGCCGATTGGGTAAATTTACCTTACGAGTTTTTACAAAAAACATCAAACGATATAATAAATAAAGTAAAAGGCGTTAATAGAGTAGTTTACGATATTAGCTCAAAACCACCAGCAACTATCGAGTGGGAATAAAATTCCTTTTAATAAAGGAGTCTTTTTTATTGAGTATCAAAAGGTAACAACAAGGGACGTACTTTGCATGTAAATCTTTTATGTTATTTTTATTGCTTTGGCATAAAAATGGCATAAAAGATTGTTACGTTTAATTCCCTAAAAGGGAAGACTTGCTAGAATGTTAAAATAATCGTGACTCTAGCTTATTTGTAAAGATGGATGATTAAAACTAAAAGCCACTCATTTTCATGAGCATATCTATGAAGAAATTAATATACATTTTATCGCTTTTCCTAGTGTTTGGTTGTGCTTCAAGCCAAGCCCAAAATTTCAAGACCCATAAGGTAAAAGAAGGAGAATCCGTTGAGAGCATATCAAAACTATACCAGGTTTCTGTTAACGATATTTATTCTTTAAATCCAGATGCAAAGAAGGGGGTAAAACCAAATTCGGTAATCATTATTCCAAAAACAAAAGCCAAGGGTTCAACACCACAGACCACGATAGAAAAAGAGTTGGTTGGGTTTAAACAACACAAGGTAAGACGTAAAGAAACGCTTTATAGTTTGTCTAAAGAGTACGATATAAGCCAAGACGATCTAAAAAAGCACAACACCTTTTTATATGCCAATAATTTAAAAAAAGGGGATGATTTAAAAATTCCGGTTTACAAAAAGCTAGTTCAAACAGCTAAACCAGAATCTACAACCAACGATTATACGGTTTTACCTCAAGAAGGAAAGTGGCGTATTGCTTATAAATATGGGATAACAGTAGAACAATTGGAAGAGTTAAATCCAGGAATGAAAGAGGTTTTAAACCCGGGAGATGTGATACAAGTACCTAACATTGCTAAGAAAGAGGAAAAACCTATTGATGAAGCCTATTCTTATTATACCGTTTTACCAAAAGAAGGTTATTATAGATTAAAAGTGAAATTGGGCGTGGAGCAAGAGCAATTGGAAACTCTAAACCCAGAACTTAAAGAGTCTGGATTAAAAGAAGGAATGATTTTAAAAATTCCTTATAACGCCACGGTAGGAGAGAATCCAACTATCATTCATGATCATGTAAATTTAATAAGTAATATAAAGAGCTACAAAACGAAGCATGTTGTGATGATGCTTCCTTTTCAGCTTAATAAAGTCAACACCGATTCTATTCAAGAGGCAAAAAGAGAATTGCATAGAAATCCATATTTAGGCATGTCTTTAGATTTCCATTCTGGGGCTCTAATGGCAATTGATTCCCTTAAAAAACTAGGAATCTCATTAAAAGTGGATGTGTACGATACTAAAAATTCTTTAAGTGAAATTTCTCATATTTTAAACACCCATTCTTTTGAAGATGTGGATGTCGTAATTGGTCCGTTTATGTCAAACAACCTCGAGGTAGTTGCTTCAAAATTGAAACCACATAAGGTGCCAGTGGTTTCTCCAATTACCAAAACGGTAGTGCTTTCAGAAAATGTGTTTCAATCTAGACCATCGGAAGAATTAATGTTCAATAAAATGATTGAACATGTAAAAAAAGATAGTTCCAAAACTAAGGTCATCATTATTTCTGATGCTAAGAATAGTCAGGTAAGTCAAAATATTAAAGGACATTTTGCATCGGCATCTCAAGTGTTTTCTAGAAAAAATAAAAGTGGGAATGATGCGTTTTATATCCTTGACGGCGACATCACTAGTGTGTTGCAGCCAGGGAAAAATATCGTGTTCTTAGAATCTGATAACCCGGGATTTATCTCGAATGTAACCAGTAAGTTAAATTCATTTAAAAACCGATCAAGGGATATTGTTTTAGTGACAACTAATATGAATGCTGCTTTTGAAGACGATGAGGTTTCAAATTACCACTTGTCTAATCTGGCTTTGCACTTCCCAACCATTTCAAAATCTTACAACTTAGAAGATCACAACTCGTTTGTGATGGCTTATGAAAAAGCCTACGGAATAACACCAAATAAGGTAGCGGTTCGTGGTTTCGATTTAACCATGGATGTCATCCTTCGCTTGGTAAGTTCAGACGATTTATTTCAATCGGTTAATGAAGCACCTCTTACAGAATACGTGGAAAATAAATTCTCCTATAAGAAGAAGTTTTTAGGCGGTTATTATAATGATTCGGTGTACTTGGTTAAATATCAGGATTTAAAAATTGTAGAAGTTAAAAACCATTAACCTCCAGAAACTTTGCTAGAACCCGATAAAAATTTCCTTATAAAACTGGCACATACCAAAATGCCATTTGGGAAATATAAAGACCGATATTTGATAGAATTACCAGAATATTATGTGGTGTGGTATCACAATAAAGGCTTTCCAAAAGGTCAGCTAGGTCAAATGTTAGAAACCGTTTATGAGCTAAAATTAAATGGTTTAGAAGATTTAATTAGAAATATAAAACGCCAATTCCCAAAGTAATTAAGGAATTGGCGTTTCTTGTTTATCAATGGAATCCGTTGTGATACCTAGACTTTAATTTCATTGAATAGTTGTTAGATATTCAAGTTGAGACATTTTATATCTATTAATATATTTGATTTGTAAATTACTCTTCACATTAGGTTAATAACTAGTTTAATTTTGTAAATTTGCAGGCGTTTAACAACGCGACATGACAACTACAACAAAATACATATTTGTAACAGGAGGGGTGACTTCCTCTCTAGGAAAGGGCATCATTGCTGCCTCTTTAGCAAAATTACTTCAAGCCCAAGGTTATAGAGTAACCATACAGAAATTAGACCCTTATATTAACGTCGATCCAGGGACTTTAAATCCCTACGAGCATGGTGAATGTTATGTTACCGATGATGGTGCAGAAACCGATTTGGATCTTGGACATTACGAACGTTTTTTAAATGTACCAACCAGCCAGGCAAACAACGTAACAACCGGTCGTATTTACCAAAGCGTGATTGAAAAAGAACGTCGAGGTGAATTTTTAGGAAAAACCGTTCAGGTAATTCCTCATATTACTGATGAAATAAAGCATCGAGTGCAACTTCTTGGAAAATCGGGAGATTTCGATATCGTTATTACCGAAATAGGGGGAACTGTTGGAGATATAGAGTCTTTACCATATATAGAATCGGTACGTCAGTTAAAATGGGACTTAGGAGATAATAATGCTATTGTTATTCATTTAACTTTAGTGCCTTATTTATCTGCAGCTGGAGAACTAAAAACAAAACCGACTCAACACAGTGTTAAAACGCTTATGGAATCTGGTGTCATGGCAGATATCTTGGTGTGTAGAACCGAACATGAATTACCAGACGACTTACGTAGTAAATTGGCAAAATTCTGTAATGTTCGTGAAGAAGCGGTTATTCAATCTATTGATGCCTCAACCATTTACGATGTACCTAATCTGATGCTAGATCAAGGCTTAGATAAAGTGGTTTTAAAGAAATTGGCCTTAGAAAGCCATATTCCAGATTTAACCAATTGGAATAAATTTTTAAAGCGTCATAAAAACCCAACTACCGAGGTTACTATCGGTTTGGTAGGAAAGTATGTTGAACTACAGGATTCGTATAAGTCTATCCTTGAAGCTTTCATTCATGCCGGCGCAGAAAATGAAGTAAAAGTTCATGTGGAAGCGATCCATTCAGAATATTTAAACGAAGATAACGTCAAGATTAAATTATCTCACTTACATGGTGTATTAGTAGCTCCAGGTTTTGGTGAACGTGGTATTGAAGGTAAAATCGATGCTGTAAAATTTGTACGTGAGAACAACATTCCATTTTTAGGAATTTGTTTAGGGATGCAAATGGCTGTTATAGAATTTGCTAGAAATGTACTCAACCTAAAAGAGGCTAGTTCATCAGAAATGCATCCAAACACACCAGACCCAGTAATTAGTTTAATGGAAGCTCAAAAAAGTGTTACCGACAAAGGGGGAACGATGCGACTAGGTGCATGGGCATGCGATTTAAAAATGGATTCTTTGGTTCAAAAAATCTATAAGTCTAACAGCATCATGGAACGACACAGACATCGTTACGAGTACAACAACGACTATAAGAAACAATTTGAAGCTGCTGGTATGATGGCTACCGGATTAAATCCAGAAACAGGTCTTGTTGAGGTGGTAGAAATACCATCACATCCATGGTTTGTTGGTGTACAATATCACCCAGAATATAAAAGTACCGTTAAAAATCCACACCCATTATTTGTGAGCTTAATTAAAGCGGCTTTAAAATATAAAAACTCAAAAAACAGTGTCACTATGGCACAAAAATAAAAACGGATTAATTTTTGACCTAAAGAAACATCCTGAATAGGAAGAGATTTTAAAAATTAACCACCCAATGCGCCCTTCATTCAAAACGAAGTGAAAATTTAAATATGGAAGAAAAGAAAATTGACATAAATTCAATTATTGGATTTATACTTATTTTTGGAATTTTAGTGTACATGATGTACACGAACAGACCAACTGAAGAAGAATTAGCAGCACAAGAAAAGGCGAAACAAGAGCAAGTTGAAGCCGCTAAAAAAGCAGCTGAAAATGCAGATACAGCTGTGATTACAGCAGAAGATCTTGCTGGAGCATCTCTTTCTGATTCTCTAAAGCTCATTGCTTTAAATAATAAATTAGGAGCCTTTGCCTATTCTTCAACGCTTCCATCAGCAACGGATACGGAAACTCTTGTTGAAACCGAGGTGTTAGCTCTAAAGTTTAGTAATAAAGGTGGTTACCTATCAGAAATTAAACTGAAGCAATTTGTCGATTTCGATTCTGTACCTATTTATTTAGTTCGAGAAGGAAATACCAATTTCAATATAAATTTTGGCACAACCGATAGCCGAATCTTAAATACTAAGGACCTTTATTTTCAACCAACTATTACCAAAAATGGGGAGAATACAGTAGTTTCTATGAGACTTCAAGTGTCTCCTGTAAAGTATTTGGAATACCGTTACGAGCTGAAACCGAACGATTATATGGTCGATTTTACCATCAGATCGCAAGGCTTGAACAATGTGATTAATAGTTCACAAGAAGTAAATTTAGACTGGTCATTAGATACGTATCGTCACGATCAAAGTATTTCATACGAAAACCGTTACACGCGTTTAACCTACCAATACGAAGGTAAAAAGATTGATAAATTATCCCAAACTGGAGAGGACGACGAAACGGTTGATGATGCCAATTGGTTATCTTACAGACAACACTTTTTTAGTTCTATTTTAGTTTCTAAAAATCCATTAAAGAATGTAAAAATTACGTCTAAGGATTTAGTGGCAGATGAAGATATTGATACGGTTTTTACTAAACGATTTACCACGAAGTTTCCTTTAGCCTTTGAAGCTGGGGAAATCAATCAACCATTAAAGTTCTACTTTGGACCTACGGATAGTAAAATCTTAAAAACATACGACAGCAATTTAGATGATAGTATCCCATTTGGTTGGGGAATTTTCGGATGGATCAATAAGGCCATATTTATTCCGTTATTCGGATTCTTAAGTGGCTTCTTACCTTACGGAATCGCTATTATTGTTATGACAATTCTTATTAAGTTATTAATGTCGTTTGTACAATACAAGCAATTCTTGTCTCAAGCGAAATTAAAGGTGTTAAAGCCGGAGTTAGACGCTATTAGAGAAAAATATAAAGACAATAAAATGAAGGCGCAACAAGAAACAATGGCGCTTCAAAACAAAGCAGGAGCCAGTCCTTTAAGTGGTTGTATCCCTGGGTTGATTCAATTACCGGTATTTTATGCCTTGTTTATGTTCTTCCCAACTGCTTTCGATTTAAGACAAAAAAGTTTCTTGTGGGCAGACGATTTATCTTCTTATGATGCGGTAGCATACCTGCCATTTAAAATCCCATTCTATGGAGATCACGTGAGTTTGTTTCCAATTTTGGCGGCCATCACCATTTTCTTCTATATGAAAATGACCACAGGACAACAAATGGCTTCACAACCTACACAAGAAGGTATGCCAGACATGGCTAAAATGATGAAGTACATGATTTACTTCTCACCTTTAATGATGTTGTTCTTCTTTAATAACTATGCTTCAGGTTTAAGTTTATACTATTTTATTTCAAATGCTATTAGTATTGGAATTATGTTGGTAATTAAAAACTACATCTTGGATGAAGATAAAATTCATGCTCAAATTCAGGAGAATAAAAAGAAACCTAAAAAGCAAAACCGTTTCCAAAAGAAAATGGAGCAAATGATGGAGCAAGCTGAACAGCAAAAACAAGCGCAAGAGAAGCGTAGAAAATAAATTAAAGCTGCCTCTTTTGGCAGCTTTTTTGCTATATAACATATTTGTAAATATACCGTTATAATCAAAAGTCTAAATCATAATTTTTTACCGAGTATGAAACACATAATAGTCCTTTTATTTTTAGTCTTACCAACCGTCTTTGTGGCCCAAAACATCAATCAATTGGATGAAAACGGAAAAAGACACGGTGTTTGGAAAAAGAACTTCGATAATACCAATGTCATTCGTTATGAGGGAGAATTTAATCATGGAAAGGAAATTGGTCTTTTTAAATTTTATAAAAACATCAATATGGCTGCAGTTTTAACAGCTACTAAAGAATTCAACGCTAAAGATGATGTCGCAGATGTTACCTTTTATGCTTCCAACGGAAAAGTTATAAGCAAAGGAAAAATGCGTGGTAAAGACTATATTGGAGAATGGATTTACTATCATAAGGATGCTAAACAAGTAATGACGCTAGAACACTATAACAGCCAAGGAGAATTGGATGGAGAGAGTTTGGTTTACTATAATAGCGGGCAATTAGCTGAAAAGCGTGTATATAAAAATAATAAGTTGGATGGTAAAGCCACTTGGTTTTATGAAAGTGGAAAGGAAATGAAAACCTATGTGTATAAAAAGGGGATTCTACATGGGGAAGCTAAGTTTTACAATGCTAGTGGCGAACTAGAAATTGAAGGGCAATATAAAAACGATAAAAAAGACGGTATTTGGAAATACTATAAAAATGGTGAGTTAACAGAAGAAAAAGACTTTACTGTTTATAGTAAAAACCCATATTTAAAAAAGGAATAAAGCTTTTAGTAACGGCTTAAAAATATAAAAGCTCCTTATAAATAAGGAGCTTCACTTTTTTAGGTATGCCTCAAAATGAGTAAGCTATTAATCAATCGAAGTAGGGATCTACCTAAACATAAGTAATGTAAAATTAAATAAAATAAGCGACATAATAAAATAACAATTTGTTAAAGTTAGATGTGTTCTTGTAAAATACTGATAAATAAGCTGTTAGGTTGTGAGGTTTTATAAATATATAATAGATATGGATTTATCCAAAATCCCTATCTTTACAAGCTAAAATTATGAAGAAAAAACGTGTAATAGTTGGACTTTCTGGAGGTGTAGATTCCAGTGTAGCCGCTTACTTGTTAAAGGAGCAAGGGTATGAGGTTATAGGCTTGTTTATGAAAAACTGGCATGATGATACGGTAACCATTTCTAACGAATGTCCTTGGTTAGACGATAGTAACGACGCCATGTTGGTAGCAGATAAATTGGGTATCCCTTTTCAAACGGTTGACCTGAGCGAGCAATACAAAGAGCGTATTGTGGACTATATGTTTAACGAATACGAAAAAGGGAGAACACCTAACCCAGATGTGCTTTGTAACAGGGAAATAAAGTTCGATGTTTTTATGAAAATCGCTTTAGACCTTGGTGCAGATTATGTGGCTACAGGGCATTACTGCCGTAAAAACACCATAATTAAAGATGGAAAAGAAGTCCATCAACTCCTGGCAGGTGCCGATGATAATAAAGACCAATCCTATTTTTTATGTCAGTTGTCTCAAGAGCAATTGGCAAAAGCCTTGTTTCCTATTGGTGAACTTCAAAAACCAGAAGTAAGGGAAATTGCAGCAAAACAAAACTTGATTACCGCAGAAAAGAAAGATTCTCAAGGTCTTTGTTTTATTGGAAAGGTTAGGTTGCCAGAGTTTCTTCAGCAACAATTAAAACCAAAAGAAGGAGTTATTGTTGAAGTTTCAAACGATTTTGAGGCTTATCAACAAGAGCGTCCAGATTTTAAGACTAAGGAAGAAGAACTTCAGTATTTGTCAAAAAGAACAGTGTACAACTTTCAAGACGGGAAAGTAGTTGGTAAACATCAGGGCGCACATTACTTCACTAAAGGGCAACGTAAAGGTTTGGCCGTTGGCGGGACTGTAGAACCTCTTTTTGTTATTGAAACCAACGTAGACGACAATATTATTTATACCGGACAAGGAAAACAACATCCAGGTTTATATAAAACTGTGCTTTTTGTTTCAAATGAGGAACTGCATTGGGTTCGCGAGGATTTACAACTGCAATCAAACGAAACGATGGAGGTGATGGCACGAATTCGTTACAGACAAACTTTAGAAAAGGCTACGTTGTATAAGGTGGATTCAGGGTTGTATGTGGAATTTCAAAACCCTCAAATGGCCATAACCGAAGGACAATTTGTTGCTTGGTATTTGGAGGATGAATTAGTTGGTTCAGGAGTAATTTCTTAAATTGCATGAGTTAAAAACCAACTCATGACTTCAAGACTACTACTTTTATTACTTTTATGTTTTCAATTTCAAGTTTTTGCCCAGGAGGATGCCTGGGTGTATTTGACTGATAAAGAGGATGTAGCCGTTTCCCTTGCAAATCCCATTAGCATTTTAACGCAAAAAGCTATTGATAGAAAACAAGCGCACGCCGTTCCTATCGATTTTCGCGATGTACCTGTTAATGAAACTTATATTTCACAGCTAAAAGCACAAGCAGGCGTAACAGTTCTAGCCAAATCGAAGTGGTTTAATGCCGTTCATGTTCGCGGGGAGCAATCAGATCTTAATAACCTTTTAAACTTGTCTTTTGTTGCTGATATTGTCTTTGCAGATAAGAGTTTAAATACCCGAGTAAGTCAGCCAGAGAATAAATTCGAATTAGAAGCCCTTCGCACTAATTTTAACTACGGTTCAGCGGCCAACCAAATAGAAATGATTCAAGGAGACGCCCTTCACTTAGATGATTATACAGGTGCAGGAATGACCATTGCTGTTATTGATGCAGGTTTTCCTAATGTAAATACTATGGCGGGCTTCCAACGTTTAAGAGATAATAATGGCATTTTAGGTGGTTACGATTTTTACGATAGAAACCCAGATGTCTATGCCAATACTTCAAGTACACATGGAACCGTAGTTTTAAGTACCATGGCAGGCTATATAGAAGGATCTTATGTGGGAACAGCTCCGGATGCTTCATACTATTTATTTAGAACTGAAAATGCACCTAATGAAAATCCCTTAGAGGAAAGTCTTTGGGTAGAAGCCGCAGAAAGAGCAGATAGTTTAGGGGTAGATATTATCAATTCGTCTTTGGGATACAAATTCTACGACAATTCTAATTATACCCATGCGGATGAAGATTTGGATGGCTTAACCACTTATATAAGTAAAGGCGCCAACATCGCATTCGAAAAGGGAATCTTAGTGGTCAACTCTGCGGGAAATGCTGGTGCAGGCGGATTAAACGCTCCGGCCGACGCAGCAGGTGTTTTTACCATAGGTGGTGTAAAATCCAATGGCGAGTACGCCACTTTTAGTTCACAAGGCAGTGTTTTTCAACCAACCCAAAAACCAGATGTGGTAGCTCAAGCACAGGCAAGTGTGGTTATAAATACAGACGACTCTATTCTAACCACAAACGGAACCTCTTTTAGCTCTCCAATTATGGCAGGTGCTTTGGCTTGTTTATGGCAAGCACTACCCGATTTAAGTAATGCCGAAATCATGCAATTGGTTCGGGAATCGGCCTCTCAGTACACCACTCCAGATTATTTTCTGGGATATGGAATTCCCAATTTAGCCATGGCTTTAAATCAAGGTTTAAGTATAGAAGAGGTGGAGAGTGTACAAAATAACATACAAATCTATCCTAATCCTGTTTTTAACGAACTTCATATTGTTTTTCCTTCCCATGAAAAGCAAGTACAAGTGACTATGTATAACATTTTAGGAAACAAAGTATTGGAAGTGAGTTTGTTGAATTCTTCAAAAATAAACGTATCGACTTTAGCGAATGGAGTTTACCTTTTAAAAATGGAAACCCCATCGGGCACATTAACTAAAAAATTGATTAAAAAATAATGCAAAACAGAATTACCCAATTATTTAATATACAATATCCAATCATTCAAGCGGGTATGATTTGGAATTCCGGATGGCGTTTAGCCTCAGCGGCAAGTAATGCAGGAGCTTTAGGCTTAATTGGAGCAGGAAGTATGTATCCTGAAGTGTTAAGAGAGCACATCCAAAAATGTAAACAAGCAACCGACAAACCTTTTGGAGTGAATGTACCAATGCTATATCCAAACATCGAGGAGATTATGGATATTATTGTAGAAGAAGGGGTAAAAATTGTCTTTACTTCAGCTGGAAATCCGAAAACTTGGACGACTTGGTTGCAAGAAAGAGGGATAACCGTAGTTCACGTGGTTAGTAGTGTAAAGTTTGCATTAAAAGCCCAAGAAGCAGGAGTGGATGCCGTGGTGGCTGAAGGTTTTGAAGCTGGAGGTCATAATGGGAGAGATGAAACAACTACCTTGACTTTAATTCCTATGGTCAAGGAACAAATTCAAATTCCATTAATCGCAGCTGGAGGAATTGCCACAGGAAAAGCCATGTTGGCAACCATGATTCTGGGCGCAGATGCTGTACAAGTTGGTAGCCGATTTGTGGCTAGTGAGGAAAGTTCGGCACATCAAGATTTTAAACAAGTAGTGGTGGATGCCAAGGAAGGCGATACCCAATTAACTTTAAAGGAATTGGCACCGGTAAGATTAATAAAAAACAAATTCTATAACGAGATCCAAGAGTTATATAAAACAGCTCCAACTACCGATCAGCTTAAGGACTTATTAGGAAGGGCTAGAGCTAAACGAGGTATGTTTGAAGGCGATCTAGAGGATGGTGAATTGGAAATCGGACAAATAGCAGGCTTGATACACGACATCAAACCAGCAGCTCAAATTATAGCAGATATGATGCAGGAGTTTGAGGAAGCGAAGCAACAAGTTTCAACACTTTAAGCTTGCATCTAAAACTTGTTTTAACAAAATAAAAAGGGAAAAGATCTTTATAGTTAAGGGATATAAAAAACCATGTTAATCTATTATTAAATTCCATCATAGTTAGCATAACATAAAGCTAAATACTACTTTTGCAAAATGTTTTTAAGCAACTACACGAAAGAATTTAAATACAATTTAAAATTGTCGGCCCCAGTTATGTTAGGCATGCTTGGGCATACCTTTGTACAGTTTATAGACAATATCATGGTGGGACAATTAGGTACGGCGGAATTGGCTGCTGTGTCCTTGGGAAACAGTTTTATGTTTGTGGCCATGTCCTTAGGTATTGGGTTTTCTACGGCCATTACACCTTTAGTGGCAGAAGCGGATACGGCCAATAATTTCGCTCGAGGTAAATCGGCTTTAAAGCATGGACTGTTTTTGTGTACGGTTTTAGGCTTGGTATTATTCCTAATGCTGTATTTTTCAAAACCCCTTATGTATTTAATGAAACAGCCTATTGAGGTGGTAGAACTAGCAATTCCTTATTTAGATTTGGTAGCCTTTTCATTAATTCCTTTAATTATATTCCAAGCGTTTAAGCAGTTTAGTGATGGTTTATCTATGACTAGATATCCCATGTATGCTACCATTTTAGCGAATGTGGTGAACGTGTTTTTTAATTACGTGCTGATTTTTGGGAAATTAGGCTTTCCTGAAATGGGCATCGTTGGAGCAGCTTATGGGACCTTGATTTCTAGATTCGTTATGGTAGGTTACTTGTGGTGGTTGCTAAAAGGAAGAGAAAAATCCAAGGCTTACGTAACCAATATCAAGTTTTTTGTATTGGATAAGCTTATGTTGAAAAAAATGTTGGGCTTAGGAGCGCCAAGTGCTATGCAAATGTTTTTTGAAGTAGCCATTTTCACCTCCGCAGTTTGGATTAGTGGTTTGCTGGGTAAAAATCCTCAGGCAGCCAATCAGATAGCTTTAAACTTATCTTCTATGACCTTTATGGTGGCTATGGGATTAAGTGTCACCTCTATGATTCGTGTTGGAAATCAAAAAGGTTTGAAGAATTATTCAGAGTTAAGACGAATTGCCTTTTCCATATTTTTGTTGGGAATGATTTTCGCTACATTTTTCGCTTCTATATTCTTTATTTTCCACAAGCACTTACCAAAAATATATGTCGATTTTAATGATCTAGAAAATTTAGTGGATAATACGGAAGTGGTCGCCATCGCTTCAAAATTATTAATTGCCGCAGCTTTCTTCCAGATTAGTGATAGCATTCAAGTTGTCATGCTTGGAGCTTTAAGAGGCTTGCAGGATGTAAAAATCCCAACGATAATCACTTTTATTTCATATTGGCTGATTGGGTTTCCTATTAGTTTTATCCTAGGAAGAGAAGAATCCTATGGCAGTTTCGGTATTTGGCTCGGACTCCTCGCAGGATTAACAACGGCAGCTATTTTATTATACATTCGTTTTAATTATCTTACCAAAAAATTGATTCTAGACCAAACTAACGTCTAACAACTAACGCCTAACAACTAACGCCTAACAATATATGGACTTCCCAAAATTTTTACTAGGAGATAACACCGATTATCCAACAGCAATTTTTGTAATACACACCGAATTTCCTAGATTTATTATCAATTTAGAAAATGACGATGTGGAATGGCTTGAAGATTTCGATCAACACGATCAGAAAGAGCTTGAAATTGAAGCTGAGAGTTTAATCCAACAAGCAACCGATTTCTACGATAGAGAAATTTCTCGCTACGAAGAATAAAACTCTAAGTACTTTAGCACACTCAGAACTTAAGGCATTCATAGCTCTAAGTTCAATTTAAAATCTCACCATGTTAGATCAATTACTTCAACTAGACACCGAACTGTTTCTGTTTCTTAATAATTTAGGAAGCACGAAGTGGGATGCGTTTTGGATGTTTTATACGGCAAAATTTAATTGGATTCCGTTCTATGCTGTTTTATTGTATGTTATGTTTAAGCAGCATACCCCGCGTATGTTCTTAACCATCTTGTTATTGGTTGTACTTATGATCGTGTTTACCGACCAAATAACCAATTTATTCAAATATGGGTTTGAACGTCCAAGACCTTGTCATCAAGAAGGTGTTAATAATGTGATGCGCATTGTGAAAGAAGGCTGCGGTGGTCGCTATGGTTATTTCTCTGGTCATGCATCCAACACCATGGCTACGGCAGTTTTTGTAGGATTGTTACTAAGAGAAAAATACAAATACCTGATTTTTATTCTATTGTTGTGGTCTGCTGCAATGGGATATAGTAGAATCTATATTGGCGTTCATTATCCGCTAGATGTGATATCAGGATTTACTTTTGGTGCGTTGTCAGGATTTATGTTTTATAAATTAAGTCAGTTTTTAAAGCATAAATACCAAATGGATTAAACTATCTTTATCTTCTTTCAAAAACATAATAGACATTCAAAAGCCTGTCATTATACTGCTTAGAACCTTCAGACGCACGATTTAAATTATAAGTCCTTATGTTTTTAATAAAGAAGTGTTCTTGAAGTTTGTTTAAGATGGTTTCATCTAGGGCTTCCTTTGCTAGGAGTCCGAACTTCTTTTCCTTTGGAAATTTTTCTAGGCTATCGTTTAGTTCTATAAAAGTAAGCTTTCCTCCAAAATACCAAAGCATTTCTGGCGACACATAAGTCGTTCCATAGATGTTTATTCCTTCCATTTCAGATTCTGCTTTAAGATCCGTAATCGGATTATAAGTTTCACTTGTAAACCCTTCAGAAAGTGGTAAGGCCGTTAATAGGATGCCAGCAAAAAACAACACCGTAAATCTAAATACCAGCGACATGTTTTTCTTTCTTAAATGAAAAAGGATTAGCAGCCCAAGACTAAATAAGACGATCGATGCTAGGAGGTAGGACCACCAATGACTTGAAATATTGTCTTGTAAAAACACATAGGCCAATATGGGAAAGGCTAATCCGATACAAGCTATCAATCCGAAATTAAAAAACACAGGAAGGGTTTCTCGTTTATCCGTCATCGTTTTAAAACGTCTGATTAAATAATCGATATAAAATCCGATATTAATGGCTAAGGGGATTAGAACAGGCATCAGGTACCTCGATTTCTTTTCAGGAATAAGGGATAGTAATACCACAGCAAAAAGAGTCCATAGCAAGCTGAAACGGTACGCTTTTAAATGGGTGACCCGCGTTTTTAAATACGGGTACAGCAGACTTATAAAAGCAGGGATGGTCCAAAGTCCACTTTGAGTAAAGAAACTCCAGTAATAGTAAAACGGTCTAATATTATAGCTCGACCAATTAGAGGTTTCTTTTTCAGTTATGGCTTGAAAGGTATTTGGATCCTGAAACCTTACGTACAAATACCACCAACCACCTACAATAAGCGCCAAAATAAGAACGCTGACATAAGATAAGGCTTTGGCTTTAAGGTTTTTGAATTTAAAGGTACATCCATACGCCAATAAAAACGGAAGCATTAAAGCATACATGGAAACTGGGCCTTTGCTTAAAAATGAAAAGCCAATAAAGCAACCAGCTAAAAGCGTGTGTTTCCAATGTTTTTTGTCTTTTTCAAATAACAAGAATAACTGATAAATAGCAAAACACATAAAGGCGTGGGCAAAAATATCCCAAGGAGCTTCTATGGTAATTCCTATAATATAGAATGAAGTGAGTGCAATAAACGCATGTTGTAAACTTTGGGTTCGGTCTTTAACCAAAAGCATGGATATTTTAAAAACTGAAGCGGCTAGCAGCATGATAAAAAGTATGGCTGGAAGCCTTAAGCCAAAAATGCTTTTTAGTCCGAAAATCATCCCCGAAATAGCCGTTAACCAAGTAGGTAAGGGAGGCTTTTCGTAACGAGCTTCGCCATTCATAGTGGTTAGGAGCCAGTTGCCATCCTGAACCATTTCTCTAGCTGAAATAAAGTTCCTAGCTTCCATGATGGTTACAGGAATCACATCGAGATGAGGTAGCAAGGCAATGGCTGTAAACAAGCAAATACTTAAAATGGGATGTCTTCTAATGGCTTTCATCATGCCGATTTATGTAATAAAACAAGATTTCTAACGTAAATAACCGTTCCTAAAATATGTCCTACAAATAACACAGGATCTTCTCTAAGAATGGCATAAGTTAATATTAAAAGAGCACCTATCAGACTCAAAACCCAAAAACCTAAGGGTAAAGCAGATTCTTTGATTCTTTCAGAATAGATCCACTGATAGACAAAACGCAGAGTGAATACAACCTGCGATACGATGCCCAAAATCAATAACCAAAACGGAATAGCTTCGTTTTTAAATAACAATTCTACATCTATGGCATTGTTGTTATAATAAAAAACCACGATGAGTATAGGTACTAGAAAGAGGAATATTTGAACCACCTTCGGTAAGCGTTGCCATTGCTTTTGTAATTGTAAATTTCTAATATAGATGAAATAGGTTAGAGCTTGCCCTAGCATTATAGCAAAGTCATCTCTTAAATAGCCATAAACAAATAATAAAAAAGAGGCAATTAAACTTAAGGACCAAAATAGGGTAGGTGTGGCTACTTGTTTTTGTTTTTCAGAAGTAAGCCATTGAATAATCAGTCGGGATGAGAATAAAATTTGGGCTAAAAACCCAATACTATATACAATCCAGCTGCTCATGATCCTTTTTTAGCTATGGAATAGTTGATGTACTTCTTCTTCATCCACAAATAGGCAAAACAATCCATCAAAGGACCAAGAAGTCTGTTCCATACCCCGAAATTAGCAGTACCGGCAATTCTTGGAAAATGCTGTACCGGAATTTGAATCACTTTCCCTTCCTGCAATAAAATCATGGCAGGTAAAAAGCGGTGTAAGCCTTTAAACATGGGAATGCGCTTGGCGTAATCTGTTTTTATAACCTTTAACGGACAGCCAGTATCGTCCATGCCATCATGGGTAAAGGCACGACGAATGCCATTGGCAATCGTGGACGATATATTTTTAACAAAACTATCTTTTCTATGGGCACGAACGCCTGTTACCAAATCGTAAGGACCAATATGTTCTAGCAGTAAATTAAAATCCTCTGGGGCGGTTTGTAAGTCGGAGTCAATATAACCCAATAGTTCTGTGTCTGCATAATCAAAACCGGCTTTTATAGCGGCACTTAACCCCCTGTTTTCCTTAAAACTAATAAAGGTGAAATCGGCATGTCTTTGGCAAATAGCTTCAATCAGCTCTTGGCTTTTGTCGGAAGAACCATCATTGACAAATAAAATCTTGGTTTTTCTGCTAGCTATTTTTGTGTAATCTAAAAGAGCCTGCTCTACTCGAATTAAATTGTCTTCCTCATTATATACAGGAACTATAATGGTAAATTGGTAACTCATAAACACATTCTTGGTTCTGCAAATGTATTCTTTTTTAAAGAATTCTTATCTTAGAGAAAAAAAATGTTTCTTTGTAATAGAGTAAAGAATTCATAACTTAAACTCCAGGTTGCGATATTGATTTTTCGTAATAGGAATAAATACAGAAGGTAATTATGAAAATTTTAGTAACAGGAGCGGCGGGATTTATTGGTTCTCATACAGCTGAACGATTAAAAAGTTTGGGACATGAGGTTGTGGGAGTCGATAATTTTTCGCCTTATTATAGTACTAGCCTTAAAAAGTTAAATGAAAAGGAATTACTTAAAAGTGGGATTTCTGTTATTGAAAAAGATTTAAGGGATGCCAATTTAATCGCAGCATTACCAAAAGACATTAATTATATCTTCCATTTTGCCGCCCAACCGGGGATTTCAAAAACCTCCACCTTCGAGGATTATTTTACCAACAATATTTTAGCAACGAAAAATCTCTTAGATTACGCTTTACAATTGCCCAACTTAAAGATGTTTGTAAATATAGGTACCTCGTCTATTTATGGATTGGAAGCCACCTTTCCTGAAAGCATGGCTCCGAAGCCGGCATCGCATTATGGGGTGACTAAGCTAACGGCCGAGCAGTTGGTGCTTCAGAAGTCTAGAGAGAAACTCATGAAAGCCTGTTCTTTAAGATTGTATTCGGTGATAGGCCCACGTGAAAGACCAGAAAAAATGTACACGAAATTGATAGCTTGTGCCTTTAATAACGACGCTTTTCCATTGTATAATGGCAGTGCTACCCATTTAAGAAGCTTTACTTATGTAGGCGATATTGTTGATGGTGTAGTAAGTGTTATTGGGAAAGAAGATATAGTGGGTGATGAAATTATCAATCTAGGAACCGAAGTGGAACACACCACCCAAGAGGGTATTGAAGCTGTGGAGGCGGTTATAGGAAAAGCCATAAAAATCAACCATGTAGAGGCTAGAGTAGGCGATCAATTACGTACCAAAGCCAATATCGATAAAGCTAGAAAATTACTGGCTTACAATCCGCAAACCACTTTGATGGAAGGGGTTAAGAAACAAGTGGAGTGGTATGTGGCTAATTTTAAGTATTAACCACCATAGTTTACATTCCAAAGTCCAATAGAAGGTTTGGCGTACAGGTTACATATTGTGAATAGTAACTTTGTTCATGTTTCAATATTTTCAGCTCTATCTATGGTCACGCCCGAAACCTCGACTAACACCTAACACCCAACACCAACAACTAACACCCAACAACTAACACCTAACACCCAACACCTAACAACTAACAGCTAACACCTAACAACTAAATCCTCTCAACTATCCCCTCAGTCCCAGCAAATAATCCGCTGCAGCAAAAGGAGTTGTTTTATTCTCTTCAATCAGTAGCAACTGGTTTTCCAAGGCCACCTTTATATCTTTATTATTGAAAAAGTTAGACTTTAAATGGTCTTCTATGGTTTGGATGAGCCAGAATTTGTTTTGCTCACTGCGCTTTTCCTCAAAATAGTTGTTTTCAGAAGTGATTTTTACGTACTCCTCAATCTTTTCCCAGATAGCTTCAATGCCTTCGTGGTTCAAGCCGCTGCACAGCAATACTTTGGGTTGCCATTCCGAGGCTTTTTTAGGGTATAAATGCAGCGCTCTATTAAATTCTAGTTTGGCTATTTTAGCCGGTTTTAAATTGTCGCCATCCGCTTTGTTGATAGCAATCAGATCGGCCATTTCAATAATTCCACGTTTAATTCCTTGTAACTCGTCTCCAGCTCCTGCGAGTTTTAATAATAAAAAGAAATCGACCATACTGTGTACGGCTGTTTCACTTTGACCCACTCCAACGGTTTCAATGATTATGGTGTCAAATCCGGCAGCTTCACATAGAATAATGGTTTCTCTGGTTTTTCTTGCCACCCCACCTAAGGAATCTCCAGAAGCAGATGGTCTAATAAAAGCGTTCTTTTCTTTGACGAGGGCTTCCATTCGGGTTTTGTCTCCAAGGATACTGCCCTTGGTTAAGGAGCTACTTGGATCCACGGCCAAGACAGCCACTTTCTTTCCAAGACCCGTTAAATGCACGCCAAAAGCCTCAATAAAGGTGCTTTTGCCTACACCAGGTACTCCAGTTATTCCAATTCTAACCGATTTGTTGGCATGGGGAAGGCATCCAGTGATTATGGTATGGGCTTTTTCGAAATGTGCGGGGTTTTTACTTTCCACCAAGGTGATGGCGCGACTTAAAGCAATCATGTCGCCTTTTAAGATGCCTGCAATGAGATCTGCTGCAGAAGGCTGTTTTTGACGCCTAGCCTTGATTTTTTCTATATGCGATGTGTTGATGCTAGAAGCTTGCGTTACCCCATCTTTTTCTTCTAATGCCGATGTTTTTTCTTTAGCCACGAAGTCGTTTTTATTCAAAGTTTAAGATTCAAAAATACCATTGAACCCTGAAAATATAAAGATATCACTTATTGTTTTGAAGAAAAAATATTTAAAACTTCAAATTTAGATGAGAATGTACGGCCTATAGAAGTCTATAGGTACTAGACTTTTCAAACGCTTCGCTATACCTATGGGCTAATAAATTACTTTAAAGGTACTACCACTTTCGTGTCGTCCCAAGCCATGGTTAGGGATAAATTATCTGTAGAATTATCGAAACCTATGGTAAATTGTTCCACGGTGGTATCTATTTTTTGAACAGGGACTTCTACGTCTACCACATCAAACTCAGGTTCGCGTAAAGGTTTCATTTCCATGTCAACGCCCCATGGATATTGTTTTTTGTTGAACATGACATGCCAAGTAGAGTCACTTGGAATGGTCCATAAGGTATATTTTCCCGCTGGCAGGGAATCGTTTCCAACTTTTAAAGCTTTGTTAGTTTCAAAAGTAGTAGCTTCGTTAGCTCCAGTTCGCCATACTTGGTTGTAGGGTACTAAAGCTCCAAACACCTCACGGTTACGTTTGGATGGTCGGTTATAAAAGACTTTTAGCTCGATGTCATCCACCTTAATGCTGACAATCTTTTTTGGACTTAAAGGTTTTTTTAATAAGCCATCGTTTAAAACAGAATACCCGAAAACACCAATAGCAACGAGTACTAAAAGGCCAATGATCCATTTTAAAAATCTATTCATAACTACTTTTTATTTAAAAGATAAAGATACTTTAAAAGTTATATTAAGTGATATTGAAACGCTTAAATCTAATCAAATATTATACCGTTTTGAAAAAAGACTTCTTCCTAATTCAATTGATTGATTTTATTTAAAAAAAAGTCCCAAAGAAAACACTTCAGGACTTTATATGTAGGTCATTTCCATCTATATGGAACGGATGTTATTCAACAATTACCCAATCCCCTTTAGCAATTAAGGGTTCGGCTTGTTTGTATTTTAAGGTTTTATTTTCCCCACTCATCACATGCTTGATGGTAACCTTATCGTTTCTTCCAATTTTTGGACTGTCGCGAACAATGGTTTCCACAACTTCTGGCTGACGTTGGGTGTTACCTGCAGCTCTGCTTTGTGAAGAACGCTCATCCAGATTTGGGATTTCATCTTTTTGGGTTTGAAGATTTTCCCTTTTTCTGGTTTGTTTAGCTTCTTGAATGGCAGAGGTTTCTTCTGAAGGAAGTTCACCTTTAAATAAGAAGGAAATCACATCTTTGTTTACTTGGTCTATCATTCCCTTAAACAATTCAAAGGCTTCAAACTTGTAAATTAACAAAGGATCTTTTTGTTCGTGAACAGCTAATTGAACCGATTGTTTCAACTCATCCATTTTACGTAAATGCGTTTTCCAAGAATCGTCAATAATAGCCAGGGCAATGTTCTTTTCGAAATCTGTAATTAGTTGTTTCCCTTCAGTTTCATACGCTTTTTCAAGATCTGTTACCACTTGAAGTGTTTTTACACCATCGGTAAACGGTACCACAATACGCTTGAATTTATCACCTTGGGTTTCGTAAACATTTTTAATAACAGGGAAGGCTAATTCCGCATTTTTAGCCATCTTTTCTTTATAATAAGTAAAGGCAGCTTTATATACTTTTCCAGTTATGTCTTGTACGGATAACTTTCCGAATTCCGCTTCAGTAATAGGAGAACTCATAGAGAAGTAACGAATCAATTCAAACTCAAAGTTCTTATAATCGTTGGCTGCTTTATTGGTTTCAGTAATTCCTTCTGAAGTGTCGTAAATCATGTTGGCAAGATCCACGCGTAAACGCTCTCCGAATAAGGCATGGTGACGACGTTTGTAAACAACCTCACGTTGTGAGTTCATCACATCATCATATTCCAATAGACGCTTACGAACACCAAAGTTGTTTTCCTCTACTTTTTTCTGAGCACGTTCAATAGACTTTGAAATCATGGAATGCTGAATCACTTCACCTTCCTTCAAGCCCATACGGTCCATCATTTTAGCAATACGCTCGCTTCCAAATAAACGCATCAGGTTGTCTTCTAAAGACACATAGAACTGTGAGCTTCCTGGATCTCCTTGACGACCCGCACGACCACGTAACTGTCTGTCTACACGACGCGAATCGTGACGTTCTGTACCAATAATGGCTAAACCACCTGCTTTTTTAACCTCATCCGATAATTTAATGTCGGTACCACGACCAGCCATGTTGGTAGCAATGGTTACTTGACCTTTTTTACCTGCTTGGTCTACAATTTCAGCTTCTTTTTTATGTTGTTTCGCGTTTAATACGTTGTGCTCTATTTTTCTAATGCTAAGCATTTTTCCTAATAACTCACTAATTTCAACCGAAGTCGTACCGATTAACACCGGACGTCCTGCTTCAGCTAGTTTTGTTACATCATCAATAACAGCGTTGTATTTCTCGCGTTTTGTTTTATAAACTAAATCGTCTCTATCATCTCTAGCAATTGGTCTGTTGGTTGGAATTTCCACCACATCCAATTTGTAGATTTCCCAAAACTCTCCTGCTTCTGTAACCGCCGTACCTGTCATACCAGATAGTTTACGGTACATTCTAAAGTAGTTTTGAAGGGTTACCGTAGCAAAAGTTTGAGTAGCAGCTTCAATTTTTACATTTTCCTTCGCTTCAATCGCTTGGTGAAGTCCGTCAGAATAACGACGTCCATCCATGATACGACCAGTTTGCTCATCAACTATCATTACTTTGTTGTCCATAACCACATACTGAATGTCCTTCTCAAATAAGGCATAGGCTTTCAGTAATTGGTTTAAGGTATGGATACGCTCTGATTTGATTCCGAAGTCTCTGAACAAGTCTTCTTTTCTTTGCGCTTCCTCTTCTTTATTGGTGCTCTCAGCTTCAATTTTAGCTATTTCTACTCCAATTTCTGGCATGACGAAGAAATTTGGATCGTCTTTACCAGACAGATATTCAATTCCCTTGTCGGAAAGTTCTATCTGATTGTTTTTTTCCTCAATAACATAGTACAACTCGGCATCCACCTTTGGCATCTCTCGGTTGTTGTCTGCCATGTATTGGTTTTCAGTTTTTTGAAGCAATAGTTTGATTCCATCTTCACTTAAAAACTTTATAAGCGCTTTGTTTTTAGGGATTCCTCTATAAACACGTAGCAATTTGAATCCACCTTCTTTGGTATCTCCTTCTGCAATTAATTTCTTGGCTTCAGCTAAAACCCCAGTTAGGTATTTACGTTGCAAAGCAACCAGTTCTTCCACCTTCGGTTTTAAGGCATCAAACTCTTGGATTTCTCCTTGAGGTACCGGACCAGAAATAATTAATGGAGTACGGGCGTCATCTACTAATACCGAATCGACCTCATCCACTATAGCAAAATGGTGTGGACGTTGCACCAAATCGTCTGGCGAATGTGCCATATTATCACGTAGGTAATCAAAACCAAATTCGTTGTTAGTTCCGTAAGTAATATCCGATAAATATGCTTTTTTACGAGCTGCTGAGTTTGGTTGGTGGTGGTCGATACAATCCACAGTTAAACCATGGAATTGAAAAATAGGAGCCATCCACGCGCTATCACGTTTGGCTAGGTAGTCGTTAACAGTAACCAAGTGCACTCCTTTACCAGCTAGGGCATTTAAGTACATCGGTAAGGTTGCCACTAAGGTTTTACCTTCCCCAGTTTGCATTTCGGCAATTTTACCTTGGTGCATGGCAATACCTCCAATAAGTTGTACATCGTAATGCACCATATCCCAAGTAATAGGTTTTCCAGCCGCATCCCATGAGTTGGCCCAAATGGCTTTGTCCTCATCTAGTCTTACATAGTCCTTTTCTCCAGAAAGTTCTCTATCGAAAGCACTGGCAGTAACAGTAATTTCTTTGTTGCTAACAAAGCGTTTAGCCGTTTCTTTTACCACAGCAAAAGCCTCAGGTAAAATTTCGTTTAGCGTATCTTCGGTAACTTGGTAAATGGTATCTTTAATACCGTCAATTTCCTGATAGATGTCCTCTCTCTGATCGATGTCTTCAGTCGTTTCTGCTTCAGCTAACAGCTTATCAATCGTGTCGTGGTAAGGCTTTCTGACTTCGGCTATTTTTTCCTTGAAGGCTATGGTTTTAGCACGTAGTTCGTCGTGTGATAATTTTTCTAAAGCAGCTTCAAAGGTCTTTATTTTATTTACGATAGGCATGATTGCCTTTACATCTTGTTTTGATTTGTCGCCGACAAATAGTTTTAGTACAGAATCTAAAAAGGTCATTTATTGTTATTTTTAGTTTAATCAGTTTAAAACTGATAAATAGGTGTTGTGTAAATTCAAAAGTTTTGCAACTCTCAAAGGTACGGTTTGTAATTAAATTACCCGAAAAATTAGATAAAAAAAAAGCCTCTAAGCGAGACTTTTTTTACAATTTTTTTAATATTAATATTCATCCTCATTCCAGAGGTAGTCTTCGTCGGTTGGATAATCAGGCCAAATTTCTTGGATTGATTCATATTGGTCTCCCTCATCCTCAATAGACTGAAGATTTTCTACTACTTCTAAAGGCGCTCCAGTTCTAATGGAATAATCTATCAACTCATCTTTAGTTGCAGGCCAAGGCGCATCACTTAAATAAGATGCTAATTCTAATGTCCAATACATGTTATAATTGTTTTAAATTTTTGCAAAAATAAATTTTTAGTTCATATAAACAAGAAAAAAAGCAATTAATTGTTCATTAATAAAAAGAACGTTGTTTTTCACTGGTTATATCTTAGTAAAAATTTGTTTAAACAGTGATTTTATGATACATACAGACGCGTTAATATTTTTCGGGTATCCACTTAATCTCGTCTGCTTGTAAGTCTGAAGACAACTTTCGTGCCAATACAAAAAGGTAGTCAGATAGACGGTTTAAATACATCAAGGTATTGGGTTCTACAGGCTCTAATTCGTTTAAAGCAGTGGCTTGACGTTCCGCTCTACGGCATACACAGCGTGCTATGTGACAGAATGACACGGTTTGGTGTCCGCCTGGAAGGATGAAGTGTGTCATAGGGGGTAAGCTGTCATTCATTTGGTCCATTTCCCTCTCTAAAAGTTCGATGTTTTCATCTGAAATCTTAGGGATGTTCAAACGGTCTTTCCCGCTTTTTAGGATGGCTTTTTCTGGGTCGGTTGCCAAAATAGCTCCCACAGTAAAAAGGCGGTCTTGGATATGTGAGAGGAGGTCCTTGTGGTGTTGTTCGATGCCTTGGTCTTTTATTAAGCCAATATAGGCGTTCAATTCGTCCACGGTGCCATAGCTGTCTATGCGTATATGGTGCTTTGGAACACGTGTTCCACCAAATAGGGCAGTGGTTCCTTTATCTCCTGTTTTTGTGTAAATTTTCATAATGCTGGGTTTAAAGGATAAAGTTAAAAGTTAAAAATAGAACGGCAAAGGGTTTTTGTTAGGAATGCGGAATTGTTTTGGTTGATGGGGGAGTAGGTGTTTTTCAAACCCTCCGTCTAGCCACCTTTCTTCATCTGAAGGGGGGAGCTTGGGATTTGTTCTGGTTTTTTTGGGGTACTGTTTTAAATAGGATGCTGCTCTTCAAACCCTCCGTCTAGCGCTCCTGCCGTCGCACTAGCCACCTCCCTTCATCTGAAGGGCGGAGCTTGGGAATTGTTCTGGTTTTTTGGGGGTACTGTTTTAAATTAGGATGGTGTTTTTCAAACCCTCCGTCTAGCGCTCCTGCCGTCGC
>NZ_DATGNR010000088.1:0-19097 GCF_035306605.1 Xanthomarina sp.
ACCTTACGTTTCTCTTTAACGTTTAATATAGATAGAGAAGCTTATACAGAATATTAAGATATAAATGAATAACAGATAAAAAGAAACTATTGCTAAATGCAATAGTTTTTTTGTCTGAAATAGTATCATTACCTTTAATTATATTTCAAACCTATGAAAGAAATAAAAATTGAATCTAGATTAAGTGTTTATGACAATTTAGACGAGTTATCGGAAGATATAGTAGCCTTGATGGATCAAGCAGCCATTGCTAGGAATAATTCCTATTCTCCTTATTCTAAGTTTAGTGTTGGAGCCGCCATTTTATTGGATAACAATGAAATTATTTTAGGATCTAACCAAGAGAATGCCTCTTACCCTTCTGGTTTATGTGCAGAACGTACAGCTATATATTATGCAGGTTCGCAGTATCCCGATGCTAAAATATTGAAAATGGCTATCATTGCTGGTTCAAGAGTTCATCAAACGATGACTCCTATTCCACCTTGTGGTGCTTGTAGACAAGCTATAGCGGAATACGAGGTTAAGCAGAATGCCGATATAGAAATCTACTTTATGGGAGAAACTGGGAAAGTAGTTAAATCTCATTCACTAGCTAATTTACTGCCTTTAGTTTTTGATAAATCGATGCTATAAGCGGGTTTAAGAAGCTTTAATAGCGTACAGCTAAAATTTTACTATTTACAGTTTTTTCATTAGTGACTAAAGTGTTACTTTTGCTAACTGTTTCTCTCCATTTTTAAAAACGAGAGATTGTTCTAAAACCCTTAGAGGTTTATATTGAAAACTATTTTTTAATATGTAAATAAATGCGAAAAATAACCAAAGAAGTTTACCTAAAATGGTATGAGGATATGTTGTTCTGGAGGAAGTTTGAAGACAAACTTGCTGCCGTTTACATTCAACAAAAAGTAAGAGGATTTCTTCACTTATATAATGGTCAAGAAGCTGTTTTAGCAGGTGCTCTTCATGCTATGGATTTGACTAAGGATAAAATGATTACTGCTTATAGAAATCACGTTCAGCCAATAGGTATGGGAGTGGATCCTAGACGTGTTATGGCAGAGTTGTATGGAAAAGCAACCGGTACCTCTTTAGGTCTTGGAGGTTCTATGCACATTTTTTCTAAAGAACACCGTTTTTACGGAGGTCATGGAATTGTAGGTGGACAAATTCCTTTAGGAGCAGGTATTGCTTTTGGAGATAAATACCACAATGTAGACGCTGTTACCCTTTGTTGTTTTGGTGATGGTGCTGCTAGACAAGGTTCACTTCACGAAACCTTTAACATGGCTATGAATTGGAAACTTCCAGTAGTTTTTGTTTGCGAAAACAATGGTTATGCTATGGGGACTTCTGTTGAAAGAACAGCCAACCATACAGATATTTGGAAACTAGGTTTAGGTTATGAAATGCCTTGTGGACCTGTGGATGGTATGAATCCTGTTAAAGTTGCGGAAGCTTTTGATGAAGCTATCCAAAGAGCTAGACGTGGAGATGGCCCAACTTTCTTGGAGTTAAAGACATATAGATATAGAGGTCACTCGATGAGTGATGCTCAACATTATAGAACTAAGGACGAGGTAGAAGAGTACAAGAAAATAGACCCTATTACCCAAGTAAAAGAGGTTATCCTTGAAAACAATTATGCTACCGAGGCTGATTTAAAGGTAATTGATAAACGTGTGAAGGATTTAGTAAATGAGTGCGAAAAATTTGCTGAAGAGTCTCCGTATCCAGACTTAAACGTGATGTACGATGCTGTTTACGATCAAAAAGATTATCCGTTTATACAACACAAAATATAAGCTATGGCAGAAATTATAAATATGCCTCGTTTAAGCGATACCATGGAAGAAGGTACCGTGGCTACTTGGCTGAAAAAAGTTGGTGATAAAATAGAAGAGGGAGACATCCTTGCTGAAATTGAAACAGATAAAGCCACTATGGAGTTCGAGTCTTTTCATGAAGGTACTTTGCTTTATATTGGTGTACAAGAAGGAGAAACCACTAAGGTAGATGAGCTATTAGCTATTATAGGAGAAGAAGGAGAAGATATTTCTGAAATTGTTTCAGGTTCAAAATCTGCAGTAGAAAAAGATTCCCCAGAAGAAAATGTAACAGCTAGTCAGGATGATAAAGCTCAAGATTCTAGTGATGATTCAGGTTCCAAAGAAACTGAACTACCAGAAGGTGTTACTGTAGTTTCTATGCCACGTTTAAGCGATACCATGGAAGAAGGTACGGTTGCTACTTGGCTTAAAAAGATTGGTGATACTGTAGAAGAAGGTGATATTCTTGCTGAAATTGAAACAGATAAAGCTACTATGGAATTTGAAAGTTTCCAATCGGGAACTTTATTACATATTGGTTTAAATGAAGGCGAATCGGCTAAAGTGGATTCTTTATTAGCTATTATAGGCCCTGCAGGAACTGATGTTTCTGAAATTGCCAAGAATTATAAGGCTGAAGGAGCTGCGCCTAAAGCAGAAACTCCTTCCAAAGAAGAGGTTAAAAAAGAAGAACCAGTTAAAACCGAAAAGAAGCAAGCGGTTGCAAGTTCTAGTGTTTCTTCAGAAACTGGCAGAATATTCATTTCACCATTAGCTAAAAAAATAGCTGATGAAAAGGGGATTAATATTTCACAAGTTCAAGGTTCTGGTGAAAACGGCAGAATTATAAAACGCGATATAGAAAACTTTACACCTTCGGCCTCTGCTACAGTTGGTAAATTTGTTCCAACTGGACAAGAAGATTTCGAAGAGGTAAAACACTCGCAAATGCGTAAGGTTATTGCCAAACGTTTAGCAGAATCTAAGTTTACGGCTCCACATTATTATTTAAATGTGGAATTTGATATGGAAAATGCCATAGCGTTCCGTCAACAATACAATTCACTTCCTGATACAAAAATTTCGTACAACGACATGATAGTTAAAGCTTGTGCTTTAGCTTTAAAGAAGCATCCACAAGTCAACTCGCAGTGGTTTGACGATAGAATGAAATTAAACAACCATGTGCATATAGGTGTGGCAGTTGCAGTTCCTGATGGCTTGGTAGTTCCTGTGGTGAGGTTTGCCAATGAGCAAAGCTTAACCCAAATTGGAGCAGCGGTTAGAGATTTTGCAGGTAAGGCTAGAAATAAAAAATTAACGCCTCAAGAAATGGAGGGTAGTACGTTTACTATTTCTAATTTAGGTATGTTTGGTATAGAAAGTTTTACATCTATTATCAATCAGCCAAACTCAGCCATACTTTCCGTAGGCGCAATAGTTGAAAAGCCTGTTGTTAAAAACGGTCAGATAGTTGTTGGTAATACCATGAAACTAACTATGGCTTGCGATCACAGAACGGTTGATGGAGCTACAGGTTCAGAGTTTCTACTTACCTTAAAAGGATATATTGAAAACCCTGTAACGATGTTGGTGTAACAAGTTATACAACACCTAAGATTTGATAATAATATTAACCTGTTTCATTTTAAATGAAACAGGTTTTTTTATCTTTAAACAAAATATAAAAACATGAAATACTTTTTATCTCTTTTGTGCTTGATATTTCTTTTAGGAGCATGTAAGTCGACTGCGGTGGTCATGAACCAAGAGGACCCAAGTCAGAACGTTATTCCAAGGGCATCAAAAAGCGATGTCATTATGGCATCGTCTTCCAATTCAATAGAACAAAACAGCATTACTAGTTTTGAGCTTAAGGAAACGGTGGAATTTTTGGCTTCAGATGATTTAAAAGGAAGAAGGACAGGGAGCGTAGGTATTGAACAAGCTGCTTTGTTTATAGAGAATAAATTTAAAGCAGCTAATTTGCCTCCATATTTTGAAACCTATAGAGATAGTTTTAAGGTTGGAAAGAAGCACGCTTATAATTTGGTAGGGTTTCTTGAAGGTCAAGATAAACACTTAAAAGATGAGGTTGTAATTATTGGCGGACACTACGATCATATTGGTTATGGTAAAATGGTTGAAACCGATTCCATAGCCAATGGGGCTAATGATAATGCTGCTGGAACGAGTGCTGTTTTAGCCTTAGCCAAGTATTTTGCAGAAAATAAAACCAATGGAAGAAGTTTGATGTTCGTGCTTTTTTCAGCTGAAGAAATGGGCTTGCTAGGCGCCAAACATTTAGCTGGAAAACTAAAAGCAGAGGAGGTGGATTTATACACCTTACTAAACTTTGAAATGATTGGAGTCCCTTTTACAGATAGAGATTATATAGCATTTATAACGGGATATAAAACATCCAATTTGGCAGAAAGGATGAATGCGTATGCCGGATATAAATTGGTGGGTTTTTCGGAAATTTCTGAACAATACCAGTTGTTCCGAGCTTCAGATAACTACCCTTTTTATGAAGCCTTTAAATTACCAAGTCACACTATTTCGTCATGCGATTTATCTAATTACGACTACTATCATCATGTGTATGATGAGGCTGATAAATTAGATTACCATCATATGGCTAGTTTCGTTAATCAGATGATTCCGGTTATCGAAAAAATAAGCCAGACAGAAACAAAAGAAATTACATTACATCATGAGTAAACATATCATTATTACGGGAACAAGTAGAGGAATAGGATTTGAATTGGTTAAATATTATGCCAACCAAGGCCATCACGTGTTAGCCGTTTCAAGAAATAAAACACCCATAGAAGCCCTTCAATTAAAAAATGTGACAGCTATTTCGTTTGATTTATCTGATCCTTCTGGGTATAGTAAGATTTCTGATTTTGTGAAAAATAATTGGAAACAGGTAGATGTTTTAATTAATAATGCAGGAGCTTTATTGAATAAACCATTTATAGAAACGAGTTTTCAAGAATTTGAATGGGTTTATAAAACTAATGTTTTTGGTGTTTCTGAAATGATTCGTACTGTGCTTCCCTTTATGGGCAAAACTAGCCATGTGGTAAATATTAGCTCTATGGGAGGTGTTCAAGGCAGTGTTAAATTCCCTGGACTTTCAGCTTATAGCTCTAGTAAAGGAGCTGTTGTTTCGCTAACCGAGTTGTTGGCTGAAGAATATAAAGAAACAGGACCTAGTTTTAATGTTTTGGCTCTGGGCGCTGTTCAAACTGAAATGTTAGAAGAAGCTTTTCCTGGTTATCAAGCACCCATTTCGGCCAATGGCATGGCGCAGTACATCGGGAATTTTGCCTTAGAAGGTCATCAGTATTACAATGGCAAAATGTTGCAAGTAGCAAATTCTACCCCTTAAAAATTCTGGTTGAAAAATTAAGGTTAAAGGGGATTTATTATTGAATGCTTCCGTGATAATTTTTATCGTGTTAAGCATTTTCTTTTCGTTTTAAAAAGGTAATTTTGCAATTGATAAAATTTAAAATTATGCAACAGACTACAAATACCATTTTAATGATTCGTCCAATCAATTTTAGAATGAACGAACAAACTGCTGTGAACAATTATTTTCAAGAAGAATTAGATTTAAAAAACGCAGAAATTAATGCAAAAGCTCAAGAAGAGTTTGATGTATTTGTAGAGAAGTTGAGACAAGTGGGTGTTGATGTCGTAGTGATTAGCGACACAGACGAATTTGATACGCCAGATTCTATTTATCCAAACAACTGGGTTTCCTTCCATCAAAATGGCGATGTAGCTCTATATCCTATGTTTGCGGAAAACAGACGTGTGGAACGCCGAGAAGACGTTTTGGAAGAATTAGAAAAACTTGGTTTTGAAATTAATCAAATTGTAGATTACACATCAGCTGAAGAGGAGCAAATTTTTCTTGAAGGAACAGGAAGTCTACTTTTAGACCGAGTAAATAGAAAAGCGTATTGCGCTTTATCTGCAAGGGCAGACGAAGATTTGGTTATTGAATTTTGTGAGGACTTTGAATACAGTCCCGTGATTTTTACTGCTTATCAAACTGTAGAAGATACTCGTAAGGTTATTTATCATACTAATGTGATGATGACTTTGGCTGAGACTTTTGCTGTTATTTGTTTGGATGCGATTGATGATAAAAAAGAGCGTAAAAATGTGGTTAAGCATTTAAAAGAGGACGGTAAAGAGGTGATAGCTATTACCGAGGAGCAAGTAGAACACTTTGCAGGAAACATGTTGCAAGTTAAGGGTGCGGACGACAAGCGTTACTTAGTAATGAGTCAAGCTGCTTATGATTGCTTAACTCCAGCACAAATTAAAACCATAGAAAGACATTGCGCCATTTTATCAAGTTCTTTAGAAACCATTGAAACTTGTGGAGGTGGTAGTGCTCGTTGTATGATGGCTGAAGTGTTTTTACCTAAAGCTTAAAATTTAGGACTTGCAATTTGGCAGTTCCACATAGAAGGTAGTTCCAATATTTTCATTACTATTTACCCAAATTTTGCCGAGGTTTAATTCCACTAAATCTTTACAGATAGTTAGTCCTAAGCCTGTGCCTTTTTCGTTTTTGGTGCCAATGGTGGTAAATGAGGAACTTTTAAATAATTTTTGTTGATTTTCTTTTGAAATTCCTACCCCAGTATCTGAAATTGTAATCAGAGATTTTTCGTTATTTACTTGGTTGGCAATGGTAATTATATCTCCTTTTGTGCTGAATTTAATGGCGTTTGCCAGGAGGTTTTGAATAATTATTTCCACCATACTTCTATCCGCATAAACAAAATCGCGTTCGGTTTTATCATTTAAAAGTATCCCTTTCTTTTCCAGGGTGAGTTCTAACAACTTCACTTTATCTAAAAAGACATCTTGCAAATTGAATAGGGTTGGATGGGCTTCTAGTGACTGCATTTGCGATTTGGACCAATTCAATAAGTTAAAAAGGAGTAAGGTTGCATTATTGGCATTTTCACTTAATTCAGGAATTAAAGATTTGAACTCCTGTTTTGTTAAGGAGCCCTCTCGAAGTAAATCTACAAAGCCTTTTATGGAATATAAGGAGTCTTTTAAATCGTGTGAAACAATTGAGAATAGTCTGTCTTTAACCTTATTGACGTTCTCTAGATGTTTTGATTGCTCTAAGATTGCTTCATTTTGAATTTCGATTCGTTGGTTCTTTTCTTCTAACTCTCTTGTATATTTTAATCGGCTATTTCGTTTGGAATACACTAGAACTAAGAAGGTAGAAAGTAGAGCAACAGCGACCAATAAGGCATAAAAAACAAGTCTTAATTTATCAAATTTAATTTGGGTTTCAGTGGCTTCTGCCTGGAGTTTAGCTTCTATTTTATTATCAATAAGGGAACTCATTCCTAGATTATCGATAATTACTGTAGTTTCTGGCTCTAGTTTTGTTTCGGCTTTCGTTTTTGCTAGTTCATTTTGTAGTTGGTGGTATTCCCTTTGCCATTTAAAGGCACGATCAAATCTGTTGTTCGTGGAGTCTAGTGTCTTGAGTAATCCGTAATTTTTTAGCTGTTCATTTTTATTGTTAATATTTTCTGCAATGCTTTTAGCTTCTAGCAATTGATTTTCTGCCGTTTTTAGGAGTTTTCTATGTAGGTTTAAATTGCCTAGATTATTTAATGAAACTAAAATTCCCTGTAGGTTATTAGAATTTCGGTTAAGTTTTAGTCCTTCAACTAAAAGCTCAAAGGCTTTGTTATAATCATTAAACTGTAAATATTCTCCTCCTAATTTTGGAAGAATTTCACTTCGAATCGAGTCGTTATCCGGCGTAGTTTGTTTTAAAACTCTCTCATAGTATTCAATAGATTTTCTATGTTCTTTTTGTTGGGCATGTAAATCGGCTAAAATCATTAAAACCTCCACCGAGCCTTCTTGGTTGTTTATTTGTTTTTCAATCTCTAAAACTTTTGTATAGTTTTCAGAAGCTTTTGCTAAGTTATTTGTTTTATAATACGTTTGAGCCAAACAATAATAAGCATCACGCAGTTCATGCTTTAAATCTCTTCTTTCAAACTCTTTTAAGGCCAAAAGGGAGTATTGCAGACCGGTACTGTAATTTCCTCGTTTAATTTCGTTTAAGGCGATGTGGTGGTTGACTCTAGCAATATTTAAGGTGTCCTTAAGTTGAATGAATAATTCTTTAGCCTTTAAATAGAAATCACGCGCATTTATATAGTCGCCCTTTTGAGCATAGATTAAGCCTTTGTAAAAGGTGATTTCAGACATTCCATTTTGATAGTTGAGGCTTTGAGACAGTTTTTCTGTTTGAACAATATATTTTAAGGCTTTGTTGAACTCTTGGTTTTTATAAAGTTCTTTAATGAGGAGTAGGGAGGTTGCAATTTTTGTTGAATCAGTTTTTTGAAAAGCTAGCTCAATAGTAAGACTATCCTGCATCTGGGTTTGTGAAATCCCAAGTGCACAAAGTAGGTAAATAACTAAAGAAAACAATTTCTTCATGATAGCTCGACAGCTATAAACCGGGGCTTTTTAACTTGTAAAGGTTACATATTGTAGCTTTTGTTTAGGCTGTAATAGTTATATAGTTTGAGTGTCCTCATTTTTTTTGGGACCGTGATTAATAGCTTAGTGTAACAAAAATTAACAAAAGGGCTGGGATAAGCTAATTTATTGGTTTTAATGCTTATAAATCAGGTGAATGGCTCTTGTTAACTTCTATCCATTCAAACTTTTTTTTGTTAAACCTGAATCAAGTATGGGGTTGGCTATCATTTATTTAGGTTTGTAGATGTACAAGAAATATTTTTAGTTTTTAGACCTGTATAAATATGATATAACAAGGAATTTAAACTTTATGTCAATGATAAAAGTTTTATCTTTGCATCCTTAAAAACATAGACATGAACCTTCAAGACATTTTAACCGAACAGGTTATTAAAGCTGTAGAAATTAATTTTAATAAGGAACTTACAAGTGTAGAGTTTCAGGCTACCAGAAAGGAGTTTTCTGGAGATATTACTGTAGTTATATTTCCTATGTTGCGGGTTGTAAAAGGTAATCCTGTACAAATAGGTGAAGTTATTGGAGCATACTTAGTACAACATGTTGAAGAAGTAGTAGGTTTTAATGTTATCAAAGGATTTTTAAACATTGAAATTAGCGATCACTATTTTATTGATTTTTTCAATAGTATCAGTGCCAATCCTAATTATGGCTTTAAAAGTCCGAAGCCATCAGATAAGGCGGTTATGGTAGAATATTCTTCACCAAACACTAATAAACCATTACACCTAGGTCATATTAGAAACAATTTATTGGGGTATAGTGTTGCCGAGATTTTAAAAGCGTCAGGAAAAAAAGTGTATAAAACACAAATTATTAACGATCGAGGTATTCATATTTGTAAAAGTATGATTGCTTGGCAACGTTTTGGAAATAACGAAACACCTGAATCTACAGGACTAAAAGGTGATAAGTTAGTAGGAAACTATTATGTGAAATTTGACCAAGAATACAAAAAGGAAATTCAAAACCTTATAGAAACCGGTCAGACAGAAGAAGAAGCCAAAAAGAATGCTCCAATTTTTAAAGCAGCTCAAGACATGCTTTTAAAATGGGAAGCGGGAGATGAAGCTACGGTAGCTCTTTGGAAAAAGATGAATTCTTGGGTTTATGACGGGTTTGATGTAACCTATAAAAATTTAGGTGTTGATTTTGACTCTATGTACTACGAGAGTGAGACCTATTTATTAGGAAAAGAGTTTGTAACGGAGGGGTTAAGAACGGGTGTTTTTTTTAAAAAGGAAGATGGTTCCGTTTGGTGTGATTTAATAGAAGACGGTCTAGACGAAAAATTGGTATTACGTAGCGATGGAACTGCTGTTTATATGACACAGGATATAGGTACCGCCATACAACGTATTAAAGATTTTCCTGATGTAGGCGGTATGGTTTATACTGTTGGGAATGAACAAGACTATCATTTTCAAGTATTATTTTTAATTCTGAAAAAACTAGGATTTGAATGGGCTAAAAATTTATTCCATTTAAGTTATGGGATGGTAGATTTACCTTCTGGAAAAATGAAGAGCCGTGAAGGAACTGTTGTTGACGCAGACGATTTAATTGAAGAAATGGCCGCTACGGCAGGTGAAATTTCTGAAGAATTAGGGAAGTTAGATGGCTATACCCAAGAAGAAAAGGACGACTTATATAAAGTTATTGGTTTAGGAGCCTTAAAATATTATATTTTAAAAGTAGATCCTAAAAAACGCATCCTTTTCGATCCGAAGGAATCCATAGACTTTCAAGGGAATACAGGTCCGTTTATCCAATATACTTATGCTAGAATCCAATCTATTTTAAGAAAGGCTGATGTGGATGTTCACTTTAAGTTAGATCCTAAGGATGTGATCTTGCATGTAAAGGAAAGAGAGTTGATTAAGCAGATTCAGCTTTTTGAAGAAGTTATTCAACAAGCAGCAGCTAATCATAGTCCTGCCTTAATAGCTAATTACACTTATGAGGTGGTTAAGGAGTTTAATTCTTTTTACCAAAATGTATCCATACTTGGTGCAGATACGGAAACTGAAAAGCTTATTCGAGTGCAACTATCCATGGTGGTTGCCCATATTATAAAAAATGCATTTAGCTTGCTGGGTATCCAAGTTCCAGAGCGTATGTAGAAATAAAAACAATATTTTATTTTGATAAATATATGAAAACCATGTACTTTTGTGCATGGTTTTTTAGTATAATTAAATAGTTATAAGCCTAGTTTCTAAATTTTTATAAGAGTAAAATGTTTAGATTATGAAAATTATACAAGTGTCCTATGGAAAGATAATTATACTTCAAGAAGATATTGCTGAAGTTATTATCAACCAAGGCGTTGTTATGGACGAGAAAATGATTGACCATTACCATGATCTTTTAAGATCTAAATTGGTAGCTCCATTCTACTTGCTTATCAATAAAGAGAACTCCTACACTTATGATTTCATGGCTCAAAGAAATTTGGCGACCATCAATGAGATTGCTGCCATGGCCGTAGTTGCTTACAATAAAGTGACTAGCATGACTACAGAAATGCTGAACAAACTCCCTAGAAAAGAAACTTGGAATTTAAGAATATTTTCAGATAAAGATGAAGCTTTAAAATGGCTTTTACACGAGAGGGAGAAAAACGACATTTCCAAAGATTAAGAGATGTTCTTTCGTTTCACTGTGTGAACTAACAGTGACTTTTAATAATAAAAAACAGCATGAAGGGTTGTAAGTTCATTGCTAATATTCAAGGAACTTTTCCTTTAGATACTTTAAAACACGAATTAATCGTCGTTTTCATCTTCAAATTCAACAATTTTCACGTCGAACTCTGCTTCAGAAAATTCATCTTTGCTCATCCAATAATTTGATGTGGTTAACACATAGGAGTTTTCGCCTTTCGAAGTTAAATCCCAAATAATACTTTCAGCTTCATCAAAAGCTTCTTTCCCTGCTAGTTGATTCGCGTACAAGCGCTTTATAATATTGTTTTTTGCCAGGGTGGCATTGAATGCTTTTAACACATTTTCTTTAGTGATTTCTGTGTTGGGTGTCATTTCAAATTCAACCAAAGTGGCCTTCGCATTAGGAAAGGTTCCGTTGTATGCTTTGTTTAGCAATTGATTTATTTTATATAATTCGTGATGAAGTGAAATGTCGGCATATTCTTCAGAGATTTTGTCCAACAACATTTCATGAGAAATTTGCTCTATTTGATTTTTGTTTAGCCGATCAGACAGTTTGTGCTCTAAAATAATGGCTGCCGCTTCTTCTGGCTCAAAGTCTGTAATGGCCATGTGGAGTAGTTCAAGTAATTCTTCAGGTTTGGAATCTTGCGCATCCTCAAATCCAAATTTGTCTAATAATTGAATATAATCCGTGTTCGACCACGAGTCTTTTAATTCTTCGACAGATTTTACACTGTTAATAATAACGTGATATTTCATAGGTTTAAAATTTAGATTAAGAAATTATTAGAATTATTAAACTACAAATCCTGCCGTATAAAGTTAAGGAATTTTCGACTATTTTTGAAGGGCTTTAAGTCCTTCATAAGTTACGATGCTTACGGCGTTTGCCAGATTTAAACTCCTAACATGTTCGCTGTATAAGGGGATTTTAAATAGTTTTTCTGGGTTTTTTTCAAGAATCGATTTAGGTAAACCTACAGATTCTTTTCCGAAAACCAAAAACATGTTGTCTTCAAATGAAATATCCCAGTGGTTGTTTTTACCGTGACTAGATAAAAACACCATGTTCGCGTTTTTGTTTATTGTGAAAAACTCCTCAATATTTTCGTAATAATGTACATTTAAATGTTGCCAGTAGTCTAGTCCGGCCCGTTTTAATCGGGTGTCGTCTATGGTAAATCCAAAGGGTTTTACTAAATGTAAATTGGAGCCAGAGGCCAAAGCCAAACGTCCGATGTTTCCTGTATTATTAGGTATTTCTGGTTCTATTAGAACTATGTTTAATGCCATACACTTTATTTTTTAATTCAGAGTTTTCGAGGATGCTATAAAGTAGAAACTCATTCTGTATAGAATAGGTTTGGTTAAAAGTTTGAAAATAAAATTTATTTTTTATTCTGTTGCTTTTTTATAGTTTCTTTATCAATATCGAATTGGTTTATTTTTTTTATTTTTCCAATGGAATTTGTTGAGTTTGTCTGTTCTTTAGTTAGTTGCTTCAAATTTCTTTTTATCTTTTATAATTCCCATTGTCTTAGCTACTCTTTTATTCGGTTTATAAAGCTTGAAAGGTTTTTTGTGCCAAATTCTGTCAGGTGTTTAATAAATGCACTTCCAATAATGGCGCCTTTTGTAAATTGTGTTGCTTGTTTAAAAGTTTCATGATCTGAAATCCCAAAACCAACTAGTTGAGGGTTTTTAAGATTCATTTTTGCAATACGTTTAAAGTATTGAGTTTGTGCTTCTCCAAAACCTGATTGACTTCCAGTAACGCTGGCACTGCTAACCATATAAATAAAGCTATTGGAAATGGAATCGATATATCTTATGCGTTCTTCACTTGTTTGAGGTGTTATTAAAAACACATTACTGATGTTGTATTTTTCAAAAAGGACTTGATACTCTTCATGATACACATCTACAGGCAAATCGGGAATTATAAGGCCGTCGATTCCAACTTCTTGGCATTTTTGGCAGAAAGCTTCCACGCCATATTGAAGGATGGGATTAAAATAGCCCATAATAAGTAATGGAATATCCACCGACTTTCTAATGTCTTTTAATTGATTGAAAAGTATTTTGGTTGTCATGCCATTTTTTATGGCTTGTGTAGAACTAGCCTGGATGGTTGGGCCATCGGCCAATGGATCACTAAAAGGCAGACCAATTTCTATCATATCTACGCCACTTTTTTCAAGGTCTTCAATAATTGTTTTTGTATCGTTAAGACTTGGATATCCTGCTGTGAAATAAATGGAAAGTAATTTTCGAGTTGTTCTTATGGACAGGAAGTCTTCTTGTAATTTTTGATTGATTCTATTCACAATTATAGGTTAAAATAATTCATATAAGTTTCTAAGTCTTTATCACCACGTCCAGATAAACTTACAACTATAATGTCGTTGGGTTTAAAAGATTGTTTAGAGAAAACAGCTAAAGCATGAGCGCTTTCTATAGCAGGAATTATGCCTTCTAGTTGACATAAATCTAAACCTGCAGTCATGGCTTCATCATCTGTTATGGAAATAAATTGCGCACGTCTAGTTTTATATAAATGAGCATGCATGGGGCCAACACCTGGATAATCCAAACCTGCTGAAATGGAGTAGGGCTCTGTAATCTGTCCATCATTTGTTTGCATCAAAAGCGTTTTGCTACCATGGATAATACCCACTTTTCCTAGTGCCGAAGTAGCGGCACTTTCCCCGGAATGAATGCCTTTTCCTGCGGCTTCCACGGCAATAAGTTTCACCTTGGTATTTTCTAAAAAATGATAAAAAGCTCCTGCCGCATTACTGCCACCTCCAACACAAGCTATCACATAATCAGGTGTTGTTTTTCCTTCCTGTACTTGTAATTGCCATTGGATTTCTTCTGAAACGACTGCTTGAAAGCGTGCAACCATATCAGGATAAGGATGAGGTCCAACCACAGATCCAATAATATAATGGGTATCTGTAGGATTATTGATCCAATCGCGAATCGCTTCATTAGTTGCATCTTTAAGAGTTTTACTTCCCGATTTGGCAGGAACAACTGTGGCGCCAAGCATTTTCATTCTGGCAACGTTGGGGGCTTGTCTAGCCATGTCAATTTCTCCCATATACACAATACATTCCATACCCATTAAAGCACAAACGGTTGCTGTAGCTACGCCATGTTGTCCTGCTCCGGTTTCAGCAATAATGCGGTGTTTGCCTAAGCGTTTCGCCATTAAAATCTGACCAATGGTGTTATTAATTTTATGAGCACCTGTGTGATTAAGGTCTTCACGCTTTAAATAGATTTTAGTTTGGTATTTTTCTGAAAGACGTTTAGCAAAATAAAGGGGAGACGGACGTCCAACATAGTCTTTTAAAAGCTGATTGAATTCCTTTTGAAATTCTGGTTCAGCCATAACTTTTAAATAATTTTGACGCAATTCTTCCACATTCGGATAGAGCATTTCTGGTATATATGCACCTCCAAATTCTCCGTAATAACCTTTGTTGTTTATATTATAGCGCATAAGAGAGCTTTAAATTCGTTTAATTTTTCTGTATTTTTTAATCCTGGTTCTAATTCAAATCGGCTATTTACATCTATGGTATAACAATATTTTGAGGCATTGCTTGCTAGAAAACGATGTAGGTCTTCCGCTTTATCTAATCCAATGCCTCCACTTAAAAAGAAAGGTTTGGTTGATGGATATGACTCTAAAATAGACCAATTGAATGTGTAGCCATTTCCTCCAGGAAGTTTTCCTTTGGTGTCGAATAAAAAGTAATCGCAAACCGATTCATATGGAGCTAAAACGGAAAAGTCGAAGCTGTCTTTTATAGAAAACACTTTTATAATTTTAGCATGAGTTGCTTGTAATAGCTTACAAACTTCAGGCGATTCATGACCATGTAATTGGATAACGGATAATTTATGTTTTTCCAATTTATTCACTATAAATTCAACTTTTTCATCAACAAATACCCCCGTTTTTTTGATAGAGTCAGGCAATTCTGGAATGCTACCGGTAAAATTTCTTGAGGATGTTTCGTGAAAAATAAATCCGAGATAATTTGGTTTTAAACTTGCTATTTCCTTGATGTTGTTTGGGAATTTCATCCCGCAAACTTTTAACTTCATCTTTCTATTTCTTTTATAAATTTTTCGGCACTTTCTCCTGGATTCTTGGTTTTCATAAAGTTTTCACCAATTAAAAATCCTTTATAACCGTAAAGTTTTAATTCTTTGATGGCTTCTGTCGAGCTAATACCGCTTTCAGAAATTTTTAGAAAGTCGTTAGGAATAAGCGGGCTTAATTGTTTGCTGGTTTCTAAGCCCACTTCAAAAGTTTTTAAATTTCTGTTATTTACTCCTATCATATCTATGGAAGGTATGATGGATTTATGTAGTTCTTCTTGATTATGAACTTCTAAAAGCACTTCTAAGTTTAAGCTTTTTGCCAATTCAGAAAAACGTTTGATTTCTTCTTTTGTTAAAATAGCAGCAATTAATAAAACAACATCGGCTCCTAAAGCTTTGGCTTCAATAATTTGAAATTCATCTATGATAAATTCCTTTCTAAGAATAGGTAAACTACAGCTTTGTCTCGCGGTGATTAAATCGTCCAAAGTTCCACCAAAATATATTTCATCGGTTAAAACCGACATACCACAAACGCCTGCCTGTTCATAACCAATAGCTACATCTTCAATTAAAACAGTATTATTTATAATAGATTTGGAAGGAGAGCATCTTTTGAATTCTGCAATAATTCCAGAGGTACTCTTTTTTAAACAATAGGTTAAGGAAATTGTTTGTCTTTCAAAAAAAGGAATTTTCTCGAACATGTTTACTGTGAGTATTTCCTTTTTTAAAAGGACTTCTTTGCGTTTGTCAGCGACTATTTTTTCTAAAATATTCATTATTTCTCACTTAAGGTTACTAATGTTTTAAAGCTATTCAAGGCTTTCCCACTAGCTAAGGATTCGTTGGCTATGTCAAAACATTCTTCAACCGTTTTATTGGTAACTGTTTTGATTGCCATGGCGGCATTGGCACAAACCACCTGATTTTGGGCTTTGGTTCCTTGTCCGTTTAAAATATGTGTAAATATTTTTGCAGAGCTAGCAATAGAAGTTCCACCATGTATCGCATTTGGGTTTAAGGTTTCTAGGCCAAAATCTTCTGGACTTAATAGGTATTCTGAATTGTTTTGGATGACTTTGGTTGGCCCAGTTAAAGAAATTTCGTCATAACCATCCAGTGCATGCATAATGGTATAGTTTTTATTTGTGTTTTGATAGAGATACCCATATATACGCAAAAGTTCCAGATTAAAAACTCCAACCATTTGATGTTTTGGAAACGATGGATTTACCATAGGTCCCAACATATTAAAAAATGTTTTCACGCCTAGTTCTCGTCTAATTGGTGCCACATTTTTCATGGCTGGATGAAATAATGGCGCATGTAAAATACAAAAGCCAGCTTGGTCTAAACAGCGTTTTAAAAAATCAACATCAGAGGTGAATTTTACTCCTAAATATTCCAAAACATTAGAAGAGCCACAGGTGGATGACACCCCATAATTTCCATGTTTGGTGACGTTTATTCCCGCTCCAGAGGTTATAAAAGAAGCCAAAGTAGAAATATTAAACGTGTCTTTCTCATCGCCTCCAGTGCCACATAAATCAATGGCATTATAAGCATCTAGGTCTACCGGAATGCAAAGTTCCAGAAGAGCTTCCCTAAACCCGAAGAGTTCTTCGATAGTAGTGCTTCGCATCATAAATACGGTAAGGAAAGATGCGATTTGACTTTGGTTATAATTGCCTTTTGAAATGTTTACTAAAACGTGTTTTGCTTCTTCGCTAGAGATGCTTTCTTGATTGAGAAGCTTGTTTAAAATTTGTTTCATAATATGCCTGCGAAAGCAGGTATTTCTTTATGGTTGTTTTTATTCAATTAAGTAATTACAGAAAACAGTTGTTGTAAACTGAACACTTTTTTACTGATTTACCCAATTTTTTAAAATCTGTTTCCCATTTGGAGTTAATACAGATTCCGGATGAAATTGGACGCCTTTAACATCATAAAACCGGTGACGTAAAGACATGATTTGTCCGTTGTCGTCAAACGAAGTTGCTTCCAATTCTCCAGGTAAATTAGAGTCAACCACCCACGAATGATATCTACCAACTTCAAACGTTTGGCCCAAGCCTTCAAATAATATTTCGTCTGTAACGCAAGTGGTGATTTTGGAGGCAATTCCGTGAAAAACTGTTTCTAAATTGATGAGTTTCCCTCCAAAAACTTCTGCTATGGCTTGTTGCCCTAAACAAACGCCTAAAATACTTTTTGTAGCGGCGTATTTTTTTATAATAGGTTTTAATAAACCTGCTTCATCTGGAATTCCAGGGCCAGGTGATAATACAATTTTATAGAAAGCTTCAACGTCATCTAGTTGGAGTTGGTTGTTTCTTCTTACGGTTACTTTGCAACCTAAGTCTTCTAAATAATGAACAAGGTTGTAGGTGAAACTGTCGTAATTATCTATAACTAATATATTTTTCATAGTTAAATGTCTTCTGCTAGTTCAATAGCTTTTGTAAGTGCTCCTAATTTGTTATAAACTTCTTGTAATTCATTCTCAGCATTTGATTTTGAAACCAATCCTGCTCCAGCTTGCCAATGTAAAGTATGATCTTTACTTAAAAAAGTTCTTATCATAATGGCGTGGTTAAAATTACCATCAAAATCCATAAAGCCAATGGCTCCGCCGTAGAAACTACGATTGGTTTTTTCATATTTTTCTATGAGTTGCATGGCCTGGTGTTTTGGGGCCCCACTTAAAGTTCCTGCAGGAAAGGTGTCTGCAACCACTTGCATGGTTTTTGTGTCTTTATGTTTGGTGCCAGTAACTTTACTTACTAAATGGATAACATGAGAGAAAAACTGAACTTCACGATATTTTTCAACAACCACTTGATTTCCGCTTCTGCTTAAATCGTTTCTGGCTAAATCTACCAACATCACATGTTCGGCATTTTCCTTATCGTCTAAGGCTAGTTTTTTCGCTAATTCAGCATCTTTTTCGTCATTTCCAGTGCGTTTAAAAGTGCCTGCAATGGGATGGATTTCCGTTTTGTCATTATTAATAACTAGTTGTGCTTCTGGTGAACTTCCGAAGATTTTGAAATCGCCATAATCGAAATAAAATAAGTATGGAGACGGATTGATGCTTCGTAAGGTTCGATACACATTAAACTCATCGCCAGTAAAAGTTTGTGAGAATTTTTTTGAAAGTACCAGTTGGAAGACATCACCTCGAGCACAGTGTTTCTTGGCTATTTTAACCTGTTCTTTGTACTCCTCATCCGTGAGATTTGAAGTTGTTTTTCCTTGAGTAGAAAAGTTGAAAGCGGCAAAGTTTTTGGAGGTTATCAGCTGAAGTAGATCATCAATGTTATTTTCCGTATTAAAACAATGCGCAAAAATATAGGCTTCATTTTTAAAATGATTAATGACTATAATGTTTTGATACACCGCGTAATAAATATCAGAAATATCAATGTGGTTTTCTTTTTTAGAAATGGTAATGTCTTCAAAATAACGTACGGCATCATAAGCGATATAGCCAAAAACACCATTGTTTATAAATTTGAATTTTTCTTCGGAATGTATGTTAAATCGCTTGGTAAATTTGTGGATCTCTTCAGGAACATGGGTGTCTTTAAGAATGTTCTTTTTAAAAATAGTTCCATCTGGAAAGCTTTGTGTAATTACTTCATTTTTAACTTTTATTGATGCAATCGGGTTGCAGCATATATACGAAAAACTGTTGTCGTTGGCCCGATAATCGCTGCTTTCTAAAAGGATGCTATTTGGAAATTTATCGCGTATTTTGAGGTAGATACTTACGGGTGTTATTGTATCTGCAAGTATTTTTTTATAATGTGTGTATAGACTGAAAGTTTTCATAAATTTTTAAATAAAAAAAGGCTTGTCGTGAATGACAAGCCTAGATATT